>NZ_JBHVYK010000032.1:0-79705 GCF_042880855.1 Streptomyces sp. NPDC058291 | reverse complement strand
AATGTTTTCCCGTAATCGGGATCGCACACACGAGAGCGGAACAGCCAGGCGGAATGAGCCCGGCCGTTCACAGCGTCCTCGCTGTGTTTACTTCAAAGGAACCTCATCCTCGGCTTTCACGGCCGGGGACGGGGTATCAACATATCTGGCGTTGATTTTTGGCACGCTGTTGAGTTCTCAAGGAACGGACGTTTCCTTTGTACTCACCCGAACTTCTCGGGCTTTCCTCCGGGCGCTTCCCTTCGGTCTTGCGTTGCAAACTCTATCAGGGTTTTTCCGGCCTCCTGACCACCGTCCTGCAGACATGCAGAAGATGATCCAGAGATTAGGATCTGACAAGTTTGGGTGCTGCTCCATGAGCGTGCTCGATCGCCTCGCTCACCCGGAAGCAGGAGTAAGACTGTACACGGGGACACAGAGCTGCTGCAAATCGACTAGGCTAGTGGTCTAGACCACGGATCGACCGTTCTCGTGCGAAACCGGTACTTCATATGACATACCCTGCTGCACAGTGCGCCGACCTGGACAGGCAGTAACGGCCCATGTACATCTCCACCCCTGGGAGGCTTCCCATGACCACCGTGACGTCCCCGCTTGCAGGACGCGCCATCGGACTGGCAGCGGTGCCGGATCCCGTCTTCTCCGGGGCCATGGTCGGCCCGGGCACGGCGATCGACCCGGTGCGCGAGCCCTCCGAGGCCATCGCACCGGTGGACGGAGTCATCGTCTCCCTCCACCCGCACGCCTTCGTCGTCGTCGACTCCGAAGGGCACGGCGTTCTCACACATCTCGGGATCGATACCGTGCAGCTCAACGGCGAGGGCTTCGAGCTCCTCGTGAACAAGGGGGACACCGTCACGCGCGGTCAGGGCATCGTGCGGTGGGACCCGAGTGCGGTGGAAGCCGCCGGCAAGTCCCCGGTCTGCCCGATCGTGGCCTTGGAGGCCACGGCCGACTCGCTCGGTGACCTCCGCGAGGACGGCGATGTGAAGGCCGGCGACGCCCTGTTCTCCTGGCAGTGAGGCCGACGCCGTCCCGGTGGGCGGCAGCGGAACATGGGACAACCACCGCGGCGGCGGGAGCCGCCGCACTATGGGAGACGGGTGAGATGGAGACAACGCTGCGAGGCGTCGGCGTGAGTCACGGTGTGGCGATCGGCGAGGTTCGGCACATGGGAACGGCGGTCCTGGAACCGCCGGCCAAGCAGATCCCGGCGCAGGACGCGGAGCGTGAACAGGGGCGCGCCCGCAAGGCCGTGGAGGCCGTGGCGGCCGACCTGATGGCGCGCGGCAATCTGGCGGGGGGCGAAGCCCAGGCGGTGCTCGAAGCGCAGGCCATGATGGCTCAGGACCCCGAGCTGATGGTCGACGTGGACCGGCGCATCGCCGTCGGGAGCACCGCGGAGCGTGCGGTGTACGACGCCTTCGCCGCCTACCGCGAGTTGCTGGCCGGCGCCGGTGAGTACCTGGCTGGCCGTGTGGCCGACCTCGACGACGTGCGGAATCGTATCGTCGCCCGTCTGCTGGGCGTTCCGATGCCGGGGGTGCCGGACAGCGACGAGCCGTACGTGCTGGTCGCCCGGGATCTGGCGCCCGCCGACACCGCGCTGTTGGACCCGACGCTGGTGCTCGGCTTCGTGACCGAGGAGGGCGGGCCGACGAGTCACAGCGCGATCCTCGCCCGCGCGCTCGGAGTGCCTGCCGTCGTGGCTCTGCCCGGGGCCGGCGAGCTCGCCGAGGGGACGGTGATCGCCGTGGACGGCAGCACCGGCGACGTCTTCGTGAACCCGAGTGACGAGAAGAAGGCGCAGCTCGAAGCCGCGGCCGCCGAGCGCAGGGCGGCCCTGGCCGCCTCGACCGGGCCGGGCGCCACCGCCGACGGCCACAAGGTGCCGCTGCTGGCGAACGTCGGCGGGCCTGCCGACGTGCCTGCTGCCCTGGACGCCGGGGCGGAAGGCGTCGGGCTCTTCCGCACCGAGTTCCTCTTCCTCGACAACAGCAAGAACGCTCCGTCCGAGGAGAAGCAGGTCGAGGCGTACCGGCAGGTGCTGGAGGCGTTCCCCGAGGGTCGCGTCGTCGTGCGGGTGCTGGACGCGGGGGCGGACAAGCCGCTGGACTTCCTGACTCCGGCCGACGAGCCCAACCCCGCGCTGGGCGTGCGGGGGCTTCGGACGCTCCTGGACCACCCCGACGTGCTGCGGACGCAGCTGACGGCGCTGGCGAGGGCCGCCGAGGGGCTGCCGGTCCACCTTGAGGTGATGGCGCCCATGGTGGCCGACCGCACCGACGCCAGGGCATTCGCGGACGCGTGTCGTGAGGCCGGGCTGCGGGCGAAGTTCGGCGCGATGGTCGAGATCCCGTCGGCCGCTCTGCGGGCTCGTTCCATCCTGCAGGAGGTGGAGTTCCTCTCCCTCGGCACGAACGACCTCGCGCAGTACACGTTCGCGGCCGACCGGCAGGTGGGCGCGGTGTCCCGGCTGCAGGATCCGTGGCAGCCCGCGCTGCTGGACCTCGTCGCCCTGTCCGCCGAGGCGGCCAAGGCCGAGGGCAGGAGTTGCGGTGTGTGCGGTGAGGCCGCCGCCGATCCCCTGCTCGCGTGTGTGCTGACGGGTCTGGGGGTCACCTCGCTTTCCATGGGGTCGGCGTCGATTCCGTATGTGCGCAGTGCGCTGGCGAAGTACACGCTGGCGCAGTGCGAGCGTGCCGCGGCCGCCGCGCGTGCGTGCGACAGCGCGGAGGAAGCGCGCGAGGCCGCCCAGGCGGTGCTGTCCGGCGAGTAGCCGCAACCGCTCGGCGAACGAGCGGCGTTCAGGGGCGCTCCGCCTTCGGGTGGAGCGCCCCTGGCGTGGGCGGACGCTCGTCGGTCAGTGGGTGTGGCCCCACGGCCGTCCCTGCGGACCGAGGTCCGGCGGGAAGCAGTAGTCGACACCGGACTCGGGCGAGATGAGGTCGCCCGATTCGACGTCGGTGCAGTAGGCGTCGAAGACCTCGCCGGCGGTCAGGGGTTCGAGGCCTTCGCCGCGCAGGCGCCATCCGTAGATCTGGTCGGGGACGCCCTGGGCGGTGGTGCGCATGACCAGTCCGCCCGGGCTCTGGGTGGCGAGCCCGAGCGCGAGGACGGTGGTGAACTCGAGCGCCTCGGCGTCGTCGAGCGGGGCGGGGTCGTGGCCTTCGTCGTCGGCGTGCAGGACGGCGACGAGCGTTTCGGGTGTGCCGGTGACGCTGCAGACGAGATGCCGGTCGCCCGGCGGCGCCGTGTCGAGGATGCGGGTCAGAAGGTCCGAGGCGCGGGTGAAGGCGGCGCGGCCGATGTCCTCGCCGCAGCCGGCGCAGGCGCCGAGACGGGCGAGCAGCGTGGCCGCGTACTCCCAGGTGGCCTGTCGGACGGCTTCGTCGACGAGGGCGGGCAGGAGGTCGGCGAGGGGCTGGCCCTCGTAGGGGACGGTGGGGCCGGTGGTCGCGAGTTCGGCCGTGAAGCGCGTGCGGTTGGCGGGGACGTCGGCGTCGAGGCCTTTCGCGGCGCAGTAGTCGGCGTACTCCTGCGGGTCGAAGAGGGCCAGCGTGGTGTGGCTGCCCTGCAGGGCACGTGTCCTGAGCAGGCCTTCGACGTGCTGGAGGTAGGTGGCGTGGTCGTCGAAGGTGAACGTGCGGTAGCGCCGCATGGCACGGAAGTCGTGTTCGTCGGTGAGGACGCCGATGGTGCCGGCGATCTCGCGGCGCAGGACTCGGCGCATGGTCTGGTGGTCGGTGCGTGCCATGTTTCCCCCTGGTGTGCACGTCGATCAATGCTCACTCACAGTAATCGACGGCACTGACAGTGAGGGAGCTCGCACACTGCCGCTGACGCTAGGAGCACCGAAATCGCTGGTCACCGGCCCGTGCGCGGTGGTCCGGGTCTGTCGGCCGTACTCGGCGAGGCCGGGACCACCGTGGCGTCGGGCCGGTGCGGCGGGGTGTGCTCAGGCGCGCTTGCGGGCGAGGTCCTCGTAGAAGTGCAGGAGGTCGAGGTCGTCGACGGAGCCGGGGTTGACGGCCTTCTCCAGCGGGGTGCCCTGCAGGAGGCGTTTGACCGGGACCTCGATGCGCTTGCCGGTGAGGGTGTGCGGGACTCCGGGCACCTCGATGACCTCGTCGGGGACATGGCGTGGCGAGAGCTGCTCGCGGATGGCCTGTTTGATGCGGTCGAGGAGCGCCGCGTCGAGGACCGCGCCGGGGGCGAGGTGCACGAACAGCGGCATCCAGTACCCGCCGTCGGGCTGTTCGATGCCGACGACCAGGGATTCCTTGATCTCGGGGATGCGCTCGAGGACCTCGTAGATGTCGGCGGAGCCCATGCGCACGCCCTGGCGGTTGAGCGTGGAGTCGGATCGGCCGTGGATGACGACGGAGCCGCGTGAGGTGACGGTGATCCAGTCGCCGTGCCGCCATACGCCGGGATAGGTGTCGAAGTAGCTGTCGTGGTAGCGGCTGCCGTCCGGATCGTTCCAGAAGCGGACCGGCATCGAGGGCATGGGGTTGGTGACGACGAGCTCGCCGACCTCGTCGACGACGGGGTGGCCTTCTGGGTCCCAGGACTGCAGGTCGGTGCCGAGGCCGGGCGCCTGGAGCTCTCCGGTGTACACCGGGAGGGTGGGGACGGCGCCGGCGAAGCAGGAGCACACGTCCGTGCCGCCGCTGACGGAGGCGATCCACAGGTCGTGGCGGACTTCGTCGTGCAGCCAGCGGAAGCCGTCGGGCGGGAGGGGGGATCCCGTGGTGGCGACGCACCGGATCCGGGAGAGGTCGAAATCGCGGGACGGGTGCACCTCCGCCTTGCGGCAGGCCATCACGTAGGCCGCCGAGGTGCCGTACAGGGTGGCGCCCGTGCGTTCGGCGACGCGCCACTGCGCGCCCGTGTCGGGGTGGCCGGGACTGCCGTCGTAGAGGACGATCGTCGTCCCGGTCAGGAGGCCGGAGACGAGGAAGTTCCACATCATCCAGCCGGTCGAGGTGTACCAGAAGAAACGGTCCTGGGGGCCGAGGTCGCAGTGCAGGCCCAGCTGCTTGAGGTGCTCGACGAGGATGCCGCCCTGGGACTGGACGATGGCCTTGGGCAGGCCGGTCGTGCCGGACGAGTAGAGCACCCAGAGGGGATGGTCGAAGGGGACCTGTTCGAAGACGGGTTCCGTGTCCGCGCTGGTCAGGGCCGACCATTCCAAGGCGCCCTCGGGCGGTTCGGCCCCGAGGAGGGGGATGTGGACCACGGCGCGCAGGGTGGGCAGTTCGGCGCGGAGTTCGGCGACGACCGCGCGGCGGTCGTGTTCCTTGCCGCCGTAGCGGTAGCCGTCGACGGTGAACAGGACGACCGGTTCGATCTGCTGGAAGCGGTCGAGGACGCTGCGGGCGCCGAAGTCGGGGGCGCAGGAGGTCCACACGCCGCCCACGGCGGCCGTGGCGAGGAGCGCGACGACCGCCTGCGGGATGTTGGGGAGGTATCCGCTGACCCGGTCGCCGGGGCGGACGCCGAGCGCACGCAGTTCACCGGCCAGTGAGCCGACCTGGCGGCGCAGCTCGGACCAGGTCACCGGGCTCGGTGCGTGGATCTCGTCGACGTAGAGCAGCGCCGGTTCGTCCGGACGGGTGGCGGCCGCGCGCAGGGCGTGCTCGGCGTAGTTCAGGGTGCCCCCGGGGAACCATGCGGCTCCGGGCATGGAGCGCTCACCCAGGACGCGCGTGTACGGCGTCGAGAACCGTACGTCGAACCACTGCGTGACGGCTTTCCAGAACGTCTCCAGCTCGTCGACGGACCAGCGGTGCAGCGCCGGATATCCGCCGTCGGCGGGGGCTCCGTGGTGCTCGGCCGCCCAGGTCTGGAATCGGGTGACCTGGGCCTCGGCCATTCGCTGCGGATCTGGCCGCCAGAGCGGCTCGGGGTTCACGGTCGGCATGAAGGGGCTCCCGGACTGTGCGCGTCGTGTGCGTCGCCCGCGCACGAGCAGGGGGTGGTGCGCGTGACGCGGCTGACACGGACGATGCCATGTGATCGACTTCCGCACCAGGGTGGGCACCCCACAGTCCGTGTCGTGAAGATGTGCTCCCGCCACAGGTGAACGGCAGTTGAACGACCCGCGCGCGTGACGCGGTCAGTGACAAGGTGAGCAGCATGGACGGTCGTGACCTGGTGCGTTCGATGAAGGCGGTCGGTTCCGCGGGGACTGCCCAAGGACTGCGCACCGTCAGGGCGTCGTGGCGCAGGAGGCGGGCCGACGCGAAGGGGCTGCCGGCGCGGGGTCCTGAGCGCGCACGGGCGCCCGGCCCGATGCAGGAGGCGCGACCGGGCCCCGGCGGTGGGACACTCCGCTTCGGCCGGTCCGAGCTCACGATCCGCGTAGCCGTGAACGGGGCGGTGTTCTGGGGCTGGGACGGGGCGGAGCCGGAGCCGTCGTACGCGCTGGCCGGGCCGTGCCCGGAGCCGGACCCGCGCGCGGTGCTGGAGCCGGACAAGGACGGCGGCTGGCGGGTGGTCGCTGAACGGGTGACGGTCGTGGTCTCCCGGCACGGCGCCGTCGAGGTGTGCACCCCGGGCGGAGTGGTGCTGCGTCGTGATCTGGCGCCCCGGTGGTGGGAGCAGCAGGAGGGCGGGGCGGCACGGTGGGTGCAGCGCTCGGAGGTGACGGCCGACGCGCGGTTCTTCGGCCTCGGCGGCCGGGCGTCGGGGCCGCGGCTGCGCGACGGAACGTACCGGCTGTGGAACACCGGTCCGCGGCGGGCGTTCGGTCCCGGATCGGATCCGCTGTCCCTGACGATGCCGGTGCAGCTGGTGGTGGCCGACGCGGGGACCCACCTGGTGTTCCACGACACGTCCTGGGACGGCACGGTCGTGCTGCGCGAGGGCGAGGTGGGGGCGGGCTCCGGGCACGACCGGCCGGGGGCGTGTGAGGTGCGGATGGACGGCGGACCGTTGCGGTGCTGGGTGATGGTGGGCACTCCCGCGCGCGTGCTCCTCGCCTGGGCCTCGCTCACCGGGGCGCCGGCGGTGCCGCCCGCGTGGGCCTTCGGCCATCAACACGCGGGGCGGGGCTCGGGCGGAGAGCAGGGGGTCCGCCGGATCGTCGCGGACCACCAGGAGCGGGGGCTGCCGCTGGACGCGGTCCATCTGGACGTGGACCACCATGCCGGGCGTCAGCTCTTCACCGTCGACCGGAACCGTTTTCCGAAGCTGTCGGTACTGGCCGAGGAGCTGCGGCGGGACGGGATACGCCTGGTGTCGGCGGTGGACCCGGCGGTGAGGGCAGTGCCGGGCCATGCCGTGTACGACGGCGGGCTCGCCGAGGACGTGTTCGTGCGGGATGCGTCGGGGCGGCTCGTGAAGGGCATGGGGCGCCCTGGTGAGAGCGTGTTCCCGGATTTCACGCACGCGCGCGTGCGGCAGTGGTGGGGCGGTCTGCACGCCGAGCGGATCGAGCAGGGCTTCGCGGGCTTCTGGCACGACCGGAACGAGCCGACGTCGTTCGCGGCCTTCGGGGAGCCGACGTTGCCGAGGTCGGCTCGGCACTCTCTGGAGGGGCGAGGGGGCGATCATCGCGAGGCGCACAACGTGTACGGGTTGTGCATGGCCAGGGCGGCGTACGAGGGCCTGCGCAGGCTGGACCCGGAGCAGCGGCCGTTCGTCGTCTCCCGGTCGGGCTGGGCGGGTCTGCAGCGCTACGGAGGCGCCTGGGGCACAGACGTCGGAGCGGGGTGGCCCGGACTGCGGGCCTCCTTGTCCCTGGTGATCGGACTCGGGCTGTGCGGGGTGCCGTATTCCGGGCCGGACGTGGGCGGTTGCGGGGCCGGCCCGTCACCCGAGTTGTATCTGCGCCGGTTGCAACTGGGTGCCTATCTGCCGTTGTTCCGCACGCATGCGGGTGGACCGGCGGGCCCGCGGGAGCCGTGGGAGTTCGGCGCCGAGGTGCTGGAGCACGCGCGCGGCGTGCTCGCCGAGCGTCGGCGGCTGCTGCCGTACTTCGTGACGCTGGCGCACGTGGCGAGCCGTACGGGCGCCCCCTATGTGCGCCCGCCCTGGTGGGGATCGCCCCGGGACCGGGCGTTGCGTGACTGCGAGGACGCCTTCCTGCTGGGCGACTGTCTGCTGGTGGCGCCCGTGCTGGAGCCGGGCGTCCGCCGGAGAGCGGTGCGGCTGCCACGGGGGCGCTGGTACGACACGGCGACGGGCCGGGCGTACGAGGGGCCGGGGCGGGTTCTCGTGGACGCCCCGCCGTCACGCGTTCCGGTGCTCGCGCGCGCGGGCGCCGTGCTGCCGGTGCGGGGCGACGACGGCGGGCTGGAGCTGGAGGTGTGGGCGCCGGTGCGCGGGCGGACGGGCGGGGGTCTGGTGGTGCGGGACGCGGGCGACGGCTGGCAGGAGCCGGAGATCGAACGGTACGTCGCCCGCTGGGAGGGCCTGCGGATCGTCGTCGAGCGGCAGGGTGAGGACGGCGTGCACGCGCCGTCCCACCCGGTCCGCGTACGCGGGCTCGGCGAGGGGTGGCGTCAGATGTAGCGGCCCTCGAAGAACGCCCGTACCGCGAGCGTGTGGAGCGGGAAGGCGAGTTCCTCCGGCCGGTGCAGCAGGTGCCAGCCCTCGGTCTCGTCGGTGTGAGCGGACGCGGGCAGGCGGTCCGCCGGGCGCTCCGGGAGGAGGCCGAACAACAGCAGGTGGCCGTCGGGCGAGCTCATGGCGTCGGTCAGGCGCACGTCGCGGGAGGCCGCGTCGATGCCGGTCTCCTCCCGGAGCTCGCGGACGACGGCCTGCCGCCAGTCCTCGCGGTCGTCGATGTAGCCGCCGGGCAGGGCGATGCCCCCGCGCGCGGGAGCGATGGTTCGCGTGATGACGACCAGGGCGGTGCCCTTCGCGTCGTACACGGGCTGGAGGGCGACGGCCACCGGCAGGGGGTTGCGATAGGCCACGGTGGCGCAGACCCGGCAGGTGCGGGGCCAGCCGGTGACGCCCTCGCCGTAGGGCGCTCCGCAACTCGAACAGTGGGAGTCGCGCGCGGAGTTCGAAGAGGAGTGCAGAGTTTCGGACACGCGGCGGAGCGTATCCGATCTTGCGGAGGACGGTGCACGGAGGCGGCTCGGCGCCGCTCGGCGAGGAACCTGGCCGGACGGGGAGGTCGACGCAGGCGAGCTCGGTGAAGACGCCGCGCAGTGCTGTGGAGGGTCGTGGCACGTCTCCTCCCTGCCCATTTCCCCGCCGCCGTGGCACACTCCTGACGGGTCGTCAGACAGCGAGGTGGGGAGGGGCCTTGTCGCGCACACGCACACCTGTGGTCACCGGATGGTTCACCGGGGAGGGAGAGGATTTCCGACTGCTCGGGACGCGCTGCTCGGCCTGCCGGGCGGTCTTCTTCCCCCGCGAGGACGCCTACTGCCGCGATCCGGGCTGCCAGAGCGGTGACCTGGAGGAGGTCCCGCTCTCCCGGCGCGGACGCGTGTGGTCGTACACGGACAGCCGGTACCGCCCTCCGTCACCCTACGTGACCGACCCGGAACTTCCGTGGGAGCCGTACGCGTTGATCGCTGTGGAGCTGCAGTCCGAGCAGATCGTCGTGCTGGGACAGGCGGTTCCCGGGATCACCGTCGCCGACCTGACGGTGGGCATGGAGGTGGAGGTCGTCCCGGGCGTGCTCAACGAGGACGCGGAGACGACCTGGACGGTCTGGCGATGGCGGCCGACGGAGGTGGGGGCGTGACCTCGGATGTGGCGGTGCTCGGCGCGGGGATGCATCCGTGGGGCAAGTGGGGGCGCGGCTTCGTCGAGTACGGAGTCGAGGCGGCTCGCGCGGCCCTCGCGGACGCGCGCGTGGACTGGCGGGACGTCGAGGCGATCGTCGGCGCGGAAACGGTGCGCGGCGGCTACCCCGGCTATGTGGCCGGGGCGACGTTCGCCAAGGCGCTGGGGTGGCAGGGAGCCCGGGTGACGAGCGTGTACGCGGCGTGTGCGTCCGGGGCGCAGGCGATCGAGGCGGCCCGGGCGCAGATCCTCGCGGGCCGGGCGGAGGTGGTGCTCGTGGTGGGGGCCGACGCCGCGCCCAAGGGCTTCTTCCGCCCGGCGGGAGGGGACCGGCCGGACGACCCGGACTGGTTGCGGTTCCGCGCGCTCGGCGCGACCAATCCGGCGTACTTCGGGCTGTACGCGCGCAGACGCATGGCGGTGCACGGGGACACCCTGGAGGACTTCGCGCGGGTCAAGGTCAAGAACGCGGCCAACGGAGCGCTGAACCCGTATGCGCGCTACCGCAAGCGCGTCACCCTGGAGGAGGTCGCCGCCTCCGCCGTGGTCGCCGACCCCCTACGGCTGCTGGACATCTGCGCGACCTCCGACGGCGGTGCGGCCCTGCTGCTGTCCAGCATGGGGTTCGCCCGTCGGCACGGGGCGACGGACCCGGTGCGGATCAGGGCGGTGTCCACCGTGACCCCCCGCTATCCCCACACGGTGCTCGACCTGCCGGACATCGCGACCGACTCCGCCGGCGGGGCCGGCCCGGACACCGAGCCGTTCCGCGCCTCGATCGCCCGGACCGCCTACGAGGAGGCGGGCCTCGGCCCCGAGGATCTGTCCCTCGCCGAGGTCTACGACCTGTCCACCGCCCTGGAACTGCAGTGGTACGAGGACCTGGGTCTGTGCGACGCCGGGGAGGCCGCCAAGCTGCTGCGGGACGGTTCGACCGCGCCGGGCGGCCGCATACCGGTGAATCCGAGCGGCGGGCTGGCCTCCTTCGGGGAGGCGGTGCCCGCCCAGGCCATCGCCCAGGTCTGCGAGATCACCTGGCAGTTGCGGGGACAGGCGGGCGACCGCCAGATCGAGGACGCGCACGTGGCCGTCACGGCCAACCAGGGGCTGTTCGGGCATGGCTCGGCGGTGGTCGCGGTGCGGTGAGCGAGGCCGCGACGCCCTGCCTGCGGGCGTCCCGAAAGCGCTGGGCGGGGCGAGTCGGGGTGGTGGGCCGGGCGGCTCGTTCGGGTACGTGGTCCGCACGGGGGACAGCCGCCGACGGCCCCTGTCGGGACGGGGTCCCGGCCGGCAGAGGCACGGGCCGTGCCGGTTGCGCGTGCGCCTAGGTCGTGACGGTCTCACGGCGCTCGGCGCCGTAGTCCATCGCGTGCTGGACGACGCCGACCAGAACGTCCCTGACCGACCTCCGGTCGCGGGCGTCGCACAGGATGACCGGTACGTCGTCGTCGAGGTCGAGCGCCCCGCGCACGTCCTCCTCGGGGTAACGCGCGGCCCCCTCGAAGCAGTTGACGGCGACGAGGAACGGGATGGAGCGCCGCTCGAAGTAGTCGACGGCGGCGAAGCAGTCCCCCAGGCGGCGGGTGTCCGCGAGCACGACGGCGCCGAGCGCGCCCTCGGAGAGCTCGTCCCACATGAACCAGAACCGCTCCTGACCGGGCGTTCCGAACAGGTACAGCACCAGGTCCTCGCGCAGGGTGATACGCCCGAAGTCCATGGCGACGGTGGTGGTGTGCTTGCCTTCCACGCCGGTGGTGTCGTCGACCGGACGTCCGGCCTCGGTGAGGTACTCCTCGGTGCGCAGCGGCTTGATCTCGCTGACGGCGGCGACGAGGGTCGTCTTGCCCACGCCGAAGCCGCCGGCCACCAGGATCTTGAGCGTGACGGGCTCGACCGGGGGCTTGCCGCGCTCAGAACGCCCGAAGATCATCGATCTCTTCTCCTGCTCGATGGCTTGATGGGGGGTGTGGGGCGGTGGTTCGGTCGGACGACGGGGTGGGTGTCAGCGGTCGGGGCGACGGCTTCCTCGTCCGGGTGGCGCGGTGAATCCGCCGCCGTCGCCGCTTCCACGCTGTTCACAGTGCTCGGAGGCCGTTGATCACATCGCGCAGAATGCTTTCGTCGGGCAGCTCGGCCGGGGGCACCGGCCGGTTCACATGGACGAACTCCGCGTCCACGAGGTCGCCGATCAGGACCCGTACCACTCCGATGGGCAGGTTGAGTTCGGCGGCGAGTTCGGCGACCGACTGCGGCGCGTCGCGGCACAGCACCGCGATGTCCACGTGCTCGGGGGACAGCGAGGGGTCCGCTTCCGCGTCGTGCGCATGGGGCTCCGCGACGACGACCGCGATCAGGTCGAGACGATGCTGGACGGCACTGGTGGTGCGGCCGCGCGTCATGGCGTACGGACGGACGACCGGCCCGGCCTCGTCGTCGAACCAGTGACTTGTTCCCTGACCGTCTGTGCTCATGCCATCCCACTACCCGCCCGAGGGCAGATCGGCGCGCGGGGCGGTGCCCAGATGTACGCCGACCCGCTTGACCAGCAGCGTCATCTCGTACGCCACGAGTCCCACGTCCGAGTCGGCGTCCGAGAGGACGGCCAGACAACTGCCGTCGCCGGCGGCCGTGACGAACAGGAACGCGTCGTCGAGCTCGACGACCGTCTGGCGGACGCTGCCGGCCTCGAAGTGGCGGCCGACGCCCTTGGCGAGGCTGTGGAATCCGGAGGCGACGGCGGCGAGGTGCTCACCGTCCTCGCGGGACAGGTCCCTCGACACCCCTGTCGGCAGACCGTCGCCGGACAGGACGACGGCCTTGCGGATGCCGGCGACACGGTCGACGAGTTCGTCGAGAAGCCAGTTCAGCTCGCCGTTGATGCTGGTGTGGCCGGTCGTCTTCGGTGCGGTCATCGACCGTCCCCCTTTGTGGTTCGTTGTGGTGCCGTGCCGCTGTGGGCGTCGTCGCCCGCGGCGTTCTCCACGCGGCCGCGCTGCCAGCCACGCTGGAGCGAGGCCATGCGGCTGCGTACCTCGTCGGCGTCCCGGTCCGCGGGGTCGGCGGGGCTCTCCGCGCGCGGGTCCGGGCCCTGCCTCAACTGCGGGGCCAGGTTCGCCTGGCGCACGCGTCGCGGCAGCGCCGCCGTCCCGGAGCCGGTGTCCCGGGCCGCGTCCCGGCGCTCGCCGGCGTCGCCGTCCGGGCCGCCGGACAGGGCTCCGGTCTGCCGGGTGCGTCGGGGCAGGGCGGCGGGCCCGGACGGCTCCTGCGCGCCGCGGCCGACGTGTTCCTGCGCCACCGGGGCTTCGCCGGCGCCGTCGCTGTGGGGAACCCGTGCCGCCGTGCCGCGCCGGCGCGACGGCAGCGGAGCCGGCGCGCCGTCGTCGACGCGGCGCGGGCCGGGCCGGGCCGGGAACTCCGGGTCCGTGTCCGCGCGCGGCAGCCGCTGCTCCGGGACGGGACGTCCGTGCGAGCTGACCAGCTTGGGCGTGCGGCGGCCCGGCAGCAGGGGTACGGGCGCGGCGGGGGCGTCGCCGACGGATCCGTCGGGTTCGCCCGGTCCGCCGGGCGCCCTGCGGCGCTGGTCGACGACGTCGGCTTCCACCCCGTCGGTGCGGGTGAGGGAGCGACGGGGGCGGAAGAGAACACCCTGGTCGTCGTCCTCGGCCAGCGGGACCTGGAACTCGCCGAGGGCGTCCAGGCCGACGGGGGACTCCAGCTCGATGGGCCCGTCGAGCAGCGAGGCGGGCACCCCGGGAAGCTGCGCCGACGCCGGGGACAGCGCGGACTTGCGGTTCTCCGCGAGCTCGGCCTCCTTCGGGGGCCGGGGCCGGTCGAGCCGGAACCCGATGCCGTTGGTGTCGGGGACGTCGTCGGTCAGCAGTGCGTCGGGGATGAAGACGACGGCGGTCGTCCCCCCGTACGGCGACGGCTGGAGGGAGACGCGGACGTTCTGCCGCTGGGCGAGCCGGCTCACCACGAACAGCCCCAGGCGGTCGGTGTCGGACAGCTCGAACTCCGGTGTCTCGGCGAGCCGGAGATTGGCCTCCAGGAGGACTTCCGGCGCCATGCCGAGGCCCCGGTCGTGGATCTCGAGGGTGAAGCCGTTGGCCACCCGGTCGCCGTACACCTGCACAGCGGTGTGCGGCGGGGAGAACACCGTGGCGTTCTCCAGGAGTTCGGCCACCAGGTGGGTGAGGTCGGTGACGGCCGGGCCGGTGGCCGCCAGGCGGGGCAGTCGGCGGACCTCGATGCGTTCGTAGTCCTCGACCTCGGCGACGGCGGCGCGCACGATGTCCATGAGCTGCACGGGCTTGCGCCACTGCCGGGACGGAGCGGCGCCGGAGAGGATGACCAGTCCTTCGGCGTGCCGGCGCATGCGGGTGGTGAGGTGGTCGAGGCGGAAGAGGTCGGCGAGCTCCTCGGCGTCCTCGGTGCGGCGTTCCATGGTGTCGAGCAGGGTGAGCTGCTTGTGCAGCAGCACCTGGCTGCGGCGGGCGAGGTTGACGAAGACCTCGGAGACGCCGGAGCGCAGTTCGGCCTGTTTGACGGCGGCCTCGACGGCTGCGCGCTGGAGGGTGTTGAGGGCGTGGCCGACCTCGCCCATCTCGTTCTTGTCGTACTCCAGGCGCGGCACTTCGGTCTCGACGTCGACCTGTTCGCCCGCGGACAGTCGGCGCATCACGCTGGGCAGCCGCACGCCCGACGCCTCGTGGGCCTCCACCCGGAGCTGGCGCAGGTCGCGGATGAGACCCCGGCCGATGCGCACGGACAGCACGAGCGAGACCAGCAGGGCGACCAGCCCGAAGACGCCCGCGACGACCGCCTTGACGATGACCTCGGTCGCCACCGGGCGGACCCGGTCCTGATAGCGGTCGTTGGCCTGCTCGTCCAGGGCGCCGAGTTCGTCGAGGACGCCGCCGGCCGCGGTGTCCCAGTTCTTGGCGCTGACCCCGCGGGGCAGGTCGCCGGGCGTGGCGCCGACCACGGCCTGCTCGATCGTGCGCAGCGGTGCGGTGGTGGCGTTCTTCCAGAAACTCTCGTAGCGCTCGCGTTCCGCGGTGGGCAGCTGGACGAGGCTGATGTCGTAGACCACCTCCCGCTGGGCCTGCAGGTCGGAGACGTCCCGGATCTCCCCGCGGCTGAGCCGGCCCACCACCAGCGCGGAGCCCAGCAGGGCGTCCTCCTGGGAGAGCAGCTCCCGCGCGTGGGCGACGCCGACGAGAGCCCGGTACTGCTTGTCCATCTCCACGCTGTCGACCACGTCCAGCTTGACCAGCAGGGAGTAACACGGGTCGATCAGCTGGGTGTAGAGGCCGAGGGCCTGCGCCCGGGTCACCGTGCCCTCCTCGACGCTCCGGCGCAGCGCGTCGATGCCGTCGAAGGCGTCGAGCACGGCCGTGAGGCCCTCGGCGTCGTCCTGATCCAGGACGTCGCGCACGTCCGGGTCGCGGGCGTTCTCGCGGATCCCCGCCATGGCCCGGTCGGTGGCGGCCCGGGTGCGGCGCAGGGCGGACAGCGCGTCGGCGGCCCGGGGGTCGGCCAAGTAGACGAGGGTCTGGCGGCGTTCCTGCTGAACGACGCGGACCGTGTCCTCGACGGGGTAACCGACCTTCTCCACCAGGGACGAGACGGTGAACAGACGGCTCGCCTCACGTCCGGTGAGGACCGTGGCGAAACCCCAGAGAGCCGTCAAGGACACCAGCGGCACGAGAAGCAGCGCCACGATCTTCCGGCGGATCGACTTCCCGCGAAAGCGCATGGCCTCCCCCTGCTCGGACCCCCACCGGCAGGGGGTACACATGTGCGTCAACAAACGGCGCGAGCCTACTACCGACGCGCTGATATCTCGAAGAGCCGTCCGGAACGCGAACTTCCGCACCGAGGGCGAGACATGGTGCGTTGTCCGGGCATTGTGGGAGATTGCCTCCTCGGATCCGATCCATGGGGCCCGGCCGGATCTCGTCGGCCGTGCACAGGAGTTGGCCAGAATTTTTCGCAACTCGGGAATCTTCGGGGCAGGTCACGCGTCCTACTCATTGGGAATAGGGGGCGGAATCGGTCACGCGAGCCGTATGCCGCACCTGGGCTGCGTAAATCAGCGCAAGCCGGGCAGCCACTGGGGAGCAGGGTCTTAACCCGGAGGCGAGCGGTCTGCTGGCGGTGGGGAGTGACACGGTGATGGGCACGGCGGAGCGGCGCGAAGCGCCCGAGGACGGCGCGGCGGCGGGCGGTACGGCACTGAAGGAACCCGAGGCGCCGGAGCACGGCGTTCACGCGAACGGGAACCCGGCAGCGGCTGGACGCTTCGGCGGCGCGGAAGGGCACGCAGGTCACGCGTCGGCGGAGCGTGGCGCCCCGTCGGCGGCGAGGTCCCTCGACGCGGCGCCGGAGGGCGTCCGTCCGACTGACCGGGGCGCCGAGGGCAGACCGCCATCGAGGCCCGCGCGTACGGCCTACCGGCCCCTGTGGGTGGAGGAGCCCGCGCGCCGGCGCCGGATGCCCGACCCCGTGCGCACGGCGGCCGTACGGGCGGTGCTCTTCATCGCCGTGACGCTGATTCAGGCCATGGTCGCCTTCCTGTGCACGATGGCGGGGTCCTGGCTGGCCTTCCCCATGGTGATCAGCAGTGTGGTGAGCACGGTGCTGGCCACCTGGGGCGCGCTGGACGTGTGGGTGACCCGTCAGGTGTGGAACCAGCGCAACGGTGTGGTGTCGACGCCGAGCAGCACGGCGCGTTCCCTGCGGCGCGAGCGGCGCCGGGTGCGGCGGCAGGACCGGGTCGCCGCGCGCGGGCAGGAGCGGATACGCCGGCAGAGCGGCGCCGGGCGGCTGTCCCACTCCTGAAGCCGGCCGTCGGCTCCCCGGACGCGGCGCGGGGACGACGCTGTTCGGCCGCGTCCCCGCTCCCCCTCCTCGACCCGCCGCACCCCGCCAGGGACGGGGGGCGACGGCCGACCGCCGACGTCGCGCGTCACCTGTGTCTGATCAACCCGTGTGCGGTGCGGGGCGCTTGTACATCCGTGTCGCCGTGATCTCGCTGTGCACCTGCACCGTGTCGCCTTCCGCGGGCGGAGCCTGCTGCGGCAGCCCGGGGCGGAGGTGTTCCTCGACGCTGATGTACTTCAGGCCCGCCCTGAGGTCGGCATCGTTGCGCAGACGGATGACCAGCGGGAACTCCGCCAGTGCCGTGGTGTCGAACAGGCCGGTGGTGTAGAGCAGCTGCACGCCGAGGGCGTCCGAGACCGCGCGCTGGAGCTCCAGCAGATACGTCGCGTTGGCGCGCCCGATGGGGTTGTCGAGGAACAGCGTGCCGGCGTACCGGTGCTTGTCCCTCCCCCGGTCGTTGCTCCTGAGCGCGGCCATCGTGCAGTACAGGGCGATGGCCGCGGTGAGCAGCTGGCCGCCGGAGAACACGTCGCCCATCTGGCCGACGGGGACGCGCTCGGCGCGCAGCACGGCGTCCGGCTTGAGGATCTCGACGGCGACGCCCTTGGGCTGGAGCGCTGCGCCGACCCCCCGGAGCAGCAGCGACATGCCGTCGCGCCGCAGGTCGGAGTTCTTCTTGACGGCGGCCCGGGTCGCGTCGTCGATGACCTCGCCGAGCCGTTCGGTGAGGGTGGCCTGGTCGGGCTCCTCGAAACGGATGCGCAGGAACTCCTGGCCGGACCATTCGCCGAGCCCCTCGGGCAGGCGGGAGAGCCGCTGGGCGGAGCGCAGGGTGGCGAGCGCGGACTCCACGAGCCCCCGCAGCCGGTCCACGATCGAGTCCCTGTTGCGCTCCAGCTGCTCCAACTCGTCCGTCAGGACGCGCAGTCGGGGCGCGAAGGCGTCGGCCCACCTCTTGGCGTGCTCCGGAAGCGCGGAGGCGGGCAGCTCACGGATCTGCTGGCGGGCGGGGGTGCGCACCTGCTCGTAGCGGGTGGAGTTGGCGTGCCGCACGAGGATGTCGCCGGCCTCGCGGACGGCGGACTCGGCGGTGGACAGATCGGCGGCGCAACCGCGCAGAGCACGGCGGGCCTCGGCAGCCGAGTGACGGGCCTCCTCCAGGGCGCCCGGGTAGGGCTCGGATTCCTCCTGCTCCTCCTCCGGGGCGTGTTCGCGCAGCAGGTCGCGCAGCATGGCGGCGATCTCGTCGAAGCCGCCGGCCGCGTCCTCGGCGGCCCGGTGGGCGGCCAGGAGTTCGGCGTGCGCCTCGCGGGAGCTCTCCAGGGCCTCGGTGCGGGAGGCGAGTTCGGAGGTCGCGGTGCGCAGCAGGGCCTGTGCGTGCTCGGCGTCACGCGGGCGGGACTCCTCGGGAAGCTCGGTGTGCGCCTCGCCGTCCTCGGGCGCGTGCCGCTCCGCCTCGCCGCGCAGCCGCCCGAGCTGCTCGCTCGCGGTGGACACGCGCGTCTCCAGGAGCTGCACCAGCTCCTCCGCGCGCGCGGAGGCGGCCTGCCGGGACGGCCCGTCGGAACCGTCGGGCGACTGCAGCAGCTGTTCCGCGCGCGTGCGGACCTTGTTGCTCAGCCGGTCCAGTTCGGCGCGGGCCGCGCTCTCGTCGCTCTCCGCGCGGGCCTGCTCGGCCCGCAGGTCGGCGCCGACGCCCACCTTCTCGTACAGCTGGGACGCGGCCCGGTAGGCCTCCCGCAGGGCAGGCAGGGAGGCCTTGGAGGCCTCCGCGTCGCCCTCGGGCACGTCGTCGGGAGCGCCGGCGATCTCGGCGCGCTCCGCGCGCAGCGCCCGCGCGGTGCGGCGGGCGTCGTCGGCGGCCCGCTGGGCGGCGCGCCGGTCCTCGTCGGCGGCGCGGGCGCGCTCCAGGCACGCCTGGGCGCGGGCCTCCGACTCGGCTGCCTCGTCGGCGAGTTCACGCACCTTGACCTGCCAGCCGGCGCGCTCGCGCAGCCGGAAGGCGAGCCCGGCGAGCGCGTCGGCGGCGCGCCGGGCCTTCTGTGCGACCTCCTGGCGCTCGTCACGCACCTGGGCCGCCTCGGCGGCGATCTCGTCGGCCTCGGCGCGCGCGGTGCGCGCCTCGGCCAGCTCGGCCTCCGACTCCTCGGCGAACGCGCGTGCCTCTCCGGCGGCGTGCGCCAGCTCGGTGAGCCGCCCGGCCGGGCAGCCGGTGCGCCAGGACGCGAGCCGCGCCGCGAGCTCGCGGTCCTTGCCGAGCCGCGCCGCGAGCCGGCGGATGTCCTCGTCCCGCTCGGTCGCCCGCGCGCGCAGGGTCTGCCGCTCCTCGTCGGCGGCGTGCTCGTCGTGCATGGCGGGGTTCGGCGGGACGAGGAAGACGTCCCCGTCGTCGGAGCCGGCCGGCGGGGTCGGGGCGAGCAGGGCGGCGGCGGTGCCGACGGCGACGGCCGAACGCGGCAGCAGCGCGGCCTCGCCGAGCGCCTCACGCGCGCGGGCGTGCGAGCCGGGGTCGGTGATGATCACGCCGTCGACCAGCTCGGGCCGGGCGGCGAGCACCCGTGCGTGGTCGGCCGGGGCGACGGCCTGCGCGAGGTAACGCCAGCCGGGCAGCGCGGGGATGCCGTGCTCGCCGAGGAACTCGACGGTGGCCAGCACGTCCGGGCCGGGCGGCAGCAGTCCCCCGTCGCCGAGCGCGCCGAGGATGCGGGCGTCGTCGGCGGCGGCGGTCCGCAGGTCGAAGAGCTGGCGTTCGGCGGAGGAGACGGTGTCGTCGAGGAGTTCACGCAGTTCGTCGGCGCAGCGGTCGAGGTCCTCGGGGCTCAGCAGGGAGCCGTCGTCGGAGTCGCCGTCCCGCCGGGGCTGCGGGATCTGCCGGGGCGCGCGGCCGCCGGTCAGCCCCAGCAGTTCGGCGAGCCTTTCTTCGCCGGCCAGGGCGTCGGCGAGCCGTCGCTCTGCTTCGTAGGAGCGTTGCGCGGCGGTGGCCGCGTCGGCGGCCCGGGCCGCGGTGAGTTCGGCGCGGGACTCGGCCGAGGCGGCTTCGCGGGCGTGCTCGCCGGCTCGGCGCGAGGCCTCCCGGGCGGCGTCCCAGGCGGCGACGGCCGTCTTCTCGGCGTCACTGGCGGCGAGTGCGGCACGCGCGGGGTCGGCGTCGGGCGCGCTGTCGTCGAGCCAGCCCGCGCGTACGGCTTCGGCGGTCTCCTGCTCGACCTCGGCGAGGCGCTGGCGCAGATGACCGACCTCGCTGCGGGCGCGCTGGGCGTCGGTGGCGGCGGAGGTCGCGTCCCGGTGCGCGGCTTCGCCGACCTCCTGGAGGGCGGCGGATCGCTCCTCCTCCTCGTTGGCGAGGTCCTCGGCGCTCCGGGCGGCCGCGTGCAGGGCCCGTACGAGGTCGACGGCGGCCCGGGCGCGGGCGGCCAGGGCCGGGGCCGCGTCCCGTTCCGCCTCCTGGATCGCGGCGGACACGCGCGCGACGCGGTCGGCGGCGGCGCGGTGGCGCAGCACGGCTTCGGCTGCCTGCCAGGCCGCGTGCAGGGTACGGGCGTCGGCGAGTTCGCGCTTCTGCGCGGCGGCCGACTTCTCGGCGGCCGCGAGCGCCAGCGAGGCGTGCCGGTAGGCCAGTTCGGCGGCGATCGACGCGCTGCGCTCGCGCGCGCTCTCGGAGTGGGTGACGGCGTAGGCGGCGGCCGTGACCCGCTGGGCCAGATCGCCGGCCCGCTGCTTCTCCCGCAGCCCGCGCGCGGAGAGCCGGCGGGCCAGCGCGCGGGTTCGTCGCTCGGCCCCGGCGTGGACGTCGCGCGCGCGGGCCCGTGCCTCGGCGGCCTCGACGATCCGGCCCAGCAGCTCCGCCGAGCCGGCGGTGAAGTCCCGTTCGGCGATGAGCTCGGCACGGCGGCCGAGTTTGTTGCCGAAGCCGCTGACCAGGTCGGCGAGCCCGTCGGTGTCGCGGGTGTCGGTCACCGCGCGCAGCAGCAGGTCGGTGAAGTCGGAGTCCTTCTTGACCGCGAAGAGGCCGGCGGCCTCGCCCTCGTCGGCGTTCATCTCCCGCTGGTAGCGGAAGAGTTCGGGGTCGAGGCCGAGATCGCCGAGGTGCTCGATCCACCGGTCGTGGATCTCCTCCCAGTGCACCTCCAGGTGCGGATACGCCTTGCCCGCCTCGGTGATGGCGTCCCGGAAGCCCTTCATGGTGCGCCGCCGCCCCTGCGCGCCGGAGGCGCCCTCGACGGGCGGGCGCACGGCGGTGGACTCGGCGACGGGCAGACTGTCCAGGCTCAGTCCGGGCCCCGGCCGGAAGGAGTACCAGGCTTCGGCGAACTTGCGCGGGTCGTTGGAGACCTGCCGTCCGCGCCACTCGCTCGCCTTGCCGACGACCACGCACTCGCCGGTGAGGACATGCTGCCACTCCAGCGCCACGTGTCCGCAGTCGTCGGCGAGCAGGAACTTGCGCAGTACGCCGGAGCTGGCTCCGCCGAGGGTGTTGCGGTGGCCCGGCAGCATCACCGAGAAGATCAGCTTGAGGAGGACGGACTTGCCGCCGCCGTTCTCCAGGAAGAGGACGCCTGCGGGCGCGGGGCGGCGCGGCGGGCCGACGGGCTCCTCCTCGAAGAACTCCGCCTGGGCGGGCGCGGGGTCGGGCACGACGTCGCCCACGCCCCGCAGGTCAAGCACGGTGTCGGCGTAGCGCGCACCGGCAGGCCCGATGGAGTAGAGGCGGACCCGGGACAGCTCGTACATGGCGGACTCTCGTAAGTCTTCGGCAGATCGACGGATCAGGGGGGAGGGGCGCGAGCGCCCGGAGGCGATCGGAGGCGCTGGGAGGCGCTGGGGGGGCGTCAGGAGTGGAACGGAAGGCCCGCGTCGGCCACCAACTCCAGATCGTCGCTCTCCTCGGCGGGCAGCAGGGTCGGCGTGCCGTCGGTGACCGGGACGACGCCCAGCTCCAGCAGTTCGGCGAGGGCGGCGCTGCCGGCCATGTCGCGCACCTGCAGCTGGTAGCGGGCCGTGGTGCGGTAGGTGCCGCCGTTGTCGTCCCCGGTCCGCTGCAGGAACCCGGAGTCGGTGAGGAACACGACCGCCTTGCCGACGATGCCGGTCGTGGAACCGGCGAGTCTGCGGGCGTCCTTGGTGGCGCCGGTGGAACTGCGTCTGGCCCAGACCCGCCACGCGGCCTCCAGACCGGGCGCGTCGGTCGCGGGGTCGGTGTTCTCGCCCTGCTGCTGCGCCCGCTCCTCGAGGCGCCGGCAGGCCTGGCGCACGAAGGCGTCGACGCCGTTGACGCTGACCCGGCCGATGTAGCCGTCGTCGGCCAGGTCCTCGGGGCGCGGGAAGGCCATCGCGGCGACGCAGAGGTGGGCCAGGCCGTGCAGGAAGCGGTCGCCGCCGTCGGCGGAGGTCCGGCGGGCGTAGTCCCCCATGCGCACGGCGAACACCGAGTCCTCGGCGGCGGTCACGGCCATGCCCGCGCGGGGGGACACCTCCAGCACGATCAGCCCGAGCCCGGCGGCCACGGCGTCGGCGAGCCGCGCGAACGCCGGGTCCTCGCGGTGGCGCCGCAGCAGATCGGCATACTCCTGGTCGCGCGCGGGCTGCAGTTTGGGCTGCAGCCCGAAGGCGACGAGCCGCGCCGCGTCGGCGGCGTCGGCAGGGGTGACGGCGGCGGCCGGTACGGCGGCGGCCTCCGGTTCACTCCGGTCGACGTGCTCGGTCACGGCCTCGGCTCCTTGCTGTTCTCGTGCTCGTGCGTGCGCGCGCTCCGGTAGGCGCCTTCGTCCTCGTGCGTGCGCGCGTTCTGATACGTGCGTTCGCTCTCATACGCTCGCTCGTTCCCCTGCGTGCGTTCCCGCTGGTTCATTCGGTTCCCGACCCGGCTCATGCCGCCTCCGTGCGATCCGCCGCCATCCCGGCGGAGTCCAGGAGGGCCGTGCCGACGATGAGATCGGCCCCGCCGAACTCCGGATCGTCCAGCTCCGTCCCGTCGTCCACGGCGAACAGCAGCTTCTCCTCGCCCTGCCGATAGGCGGTGCCGACAGCGGGGCTGGCCGCGTGGACCGCCAGCAGCGCCACCAGATACGGAAGATCGGGGTCGGCGCGACGAGCCTGCGCCAGCAGCCCGGACAGCCGTCGCGGCGCGTCCGCCGGCAGATCGAGGAGTTCCATCGCCGCGGCCAACTGCTCCTCGCTGAACCGGCTGTCGTCCGGCGTGGCGATCAGGTCGGGCTCCGGCATCTCCGCTCCCAGGTGCTCCCGCTCCAGGGGCGGGGTCAGCAGGAGGTCGACGAGGTCGCCCACGCGTACGGACACCGGGGTGCGCAGCCCGGTGCCGCGCGCGAAGAACGCGTCGGTGACCCGGACCGCCTGCTCCAGCGGCAACGGCAGCACCGGGGCGACCAGGTGCCCGTAGAGGTCGGTCCCCGACGACGTCATCGGCGTGGCGAAGGCCTGCCGGTCCTGCTCGGCGCGGAACAGCGGGCCGGCCTCCAGCAGGCGGGACTGCAGCTGGGTGTGCCGGCGGATGCAGTCCTTGACGATGTCGACGAGTTCGGCGGCCCGGCGCTTGTTCTCCGCGTCCTCGATCTCGTCGCGTGCCTTGCGGATGTTGGTGAGGATCGCGTTCTCGTGCCGGTAGCGGTCGGCGACGTGGTCGAGGGCCTCGGCGATCATGTCGGGCACCGCGTTCAGCCAGTCCACCGCGCGCACGTTGCGACGGGTGGCCTCCAGAGCGCGGCGCAGCGTCTCCGAGTACTGCACGGTGCGGTAGCGGGCCTGTTCGGCGGCGAGCTGGGCGTCGGCGAGGCGGCCGCGGCGGACGAGCACCTCCAGCTTGACCTCGGCGGCGATCTGCGCGCTGGTGACGTCCGTGTCGAGGGCGCCGACGAGCACGTTGACCGCTTCGTCGGTGGTGCGCAGATAGACGGCTCCGCCGTATCCGGGGACCTCCTCGATCAGCTTGAAGTCGTAGTCCCGGCGCACATAGGTGCCGTCCGACGCGAACATGCCGTAGACGGCGCGGAAACCGCGGTCGACGCTGCCGACGTTGATCAGGTTCTCCAGCACCCAGCGGGCCACCCGCTCGTGCTCGGCGACGGGTCGCTGCGGGGCCTGAGCGGTGATGCGGGGCAGCAGGCGGGCCACTATCTGGTCGTGGTCGGCGCCGGTGTCGAAGTCCATGTTGAGCGTGACGAGGTCGATGGCCGCAAGGGCGATCTCCGCCATGCCGTAGACCGAGTACTCACCGGCCAGGTTGGCCTTGCGCGCGTCGAGGTCGTGGATCGGCGCCGTGCAGGCGAGCGCGCGCAGCCGCCGCGCCAGCCCCTCGTCGGCGGCCGGGCCCTGAGCGGGGCGCGGCCCCGCGCTGAGCTGGGGCGGAACACGGTCCGTCGAAGCAGGCGAAGTCACGATGCACAGACTAGGTCCTCGGTCTGACATCGACCCAAACGACGCGGATCGCCTCCGGCGGCCGAGCGGGGCGACCACCAGCCGCGTTCCGCCTGCGGGCGGGCGCCGACCGGCCGGGGAGGGCTCGTCGCGCGCTACTGCGTGCTCCTGAGGGCGCGGTCCTCCCCCACCCTTCGCCGGTACGCCTCGACCACCCTTTCCAGGGAGTCGTCGAGGTAGGTCGTGAGCAGTCGCTCGGCCCCTGCCTTGTCGCCGGCCTCGAGGGCCTGGAGGATCTGGCGGTTGCGCTGGAGGTACGGCTCGTGCAGCCGGCGCGGTTCGTCGACGAGGTGGAAGGCCAGGCGCAGCTCGGCGAAGACGCTGCGCATGAGTTCGTCGGTGCGCGCGCTCGCGGCCAGCGCCACCAGTTCCCGGTGGAAGTGGATGTTGGCGGTCCCCAGCTTCTTCCAGTCGTTCTCGACGGCCGCCAGCTGCCCCTCGACGACGCTCGCCCGCAGGCCCTCCAGCGCGTACGGCGGCTCCCCGAGTCCTCGCACGACGGCGCATTCCACGAGGGTGCGGGTGCGGTAGATGTCCTCGACGTCCTCCACGGTCAGCACCCGGACGAAGACGCCCCGGTTCAGCTCGTGGACGAGCAGACGCTCGTGGGTGAGCAGCCGGAACGCCTCGCGCAGGGTGTTGCGCGACACGCCGAGCGCACCGCCGATGCTGTCCTCCGCGAGCCTGGTCCCGGGCGGGAAGTACCCCTCGGCGATACGGCTCCTGAGGATGTCCGCCACCCGCTCGGCCGTGCTCGTGCGGCCCAGGAGGGCGCGGTCGTCGGCCAGTCCCGCCAGCTGCTCTGCCATGCCCGGAATTCAATCGCAGACCTGAGAACGAGACAACGGGGGTATTGAAGGATCGTTCAACGATCCTCTACCTTCGATTCCAGGCGCTGCCCGCCCCCGTCGCGGCGACCCGCCTCCCGCACGCCCACAGCTCACTTCCAGCACCCTCCGTCCTCCCTCAGCGAGGTGCCCATGAGCACTCCTCCTCCACCGCAGGCCCCGACCGCCGAAGACGGCCGGGCTACGACCGGACGCACCCGTGACGACGGGGCGCTGTCCTGGCTGCGCGCCCTCGGACCGCAGGGCCGCCGCGCCTTCGCCGGCGCGTTCGGCGGCTACGCCCTCGACTCCTACGACTACTTCACGCTGCCCCTGAGCATGGTCGCGCTGGCGGCGTACTTCGGCCTGGACAGCGGCCAGACCGGCCTGTTCACCACCGTCACCCTGGTCGCCTCCGCGGTCGGCGGCGCCGTCGCGGGCGTCCTGGCCGACCGGATCGGCCGGGTCAGGGCCCTGATGATCACGGTGATCACCTACGCGGTGTTCACCGTCGCCTGCGGCTTCGCGCCCAGCTACGAGACGCTGCTGGTCCTCCGGTCCCTCCAGGGCCTCGGCTTCGGCGGCGAGTGGGCGGTCGGCGCGATCCTGGTGGCCGAGTACGCGAGCGCGAAGCACCGGGGCCGTACCCTCGGCGCGATCCAGAGCTCGTGGGCCGTCGGCTGGGGCCTCGCCGCCGTCGCCTACACCCTGGTGTTCTCGTTCTTCGGCGACGACATGGCCTGGCGGATCATGTTCTGGACGGGCGCGCTGCCCGCCCTGCTCGTCGTGTGGATGCGACGCCGGGTGCAGGACGCGCCGCAGGCCACGACCGCGCGGGAACAGAGCGCGGAGAAGGGCTCGTTCCCCGCGATCTTCAAGGGCCCGCTGCTGCGGACGACGCTCTTCGCGGGCCTGCTCTCCACCGGCGTGCAGGGCGGCTACTACACCCTCGCCACCTGGGTGCCGACGTACCTGAAGTCGGAGCGCGGCCTGTCCGTGGTCGGCACCGGCGGCTACCTGACCTTCCTGATCTCGGGGGCTTTCCTCGGCTACCTCACCGGCGGGTATCTCACCGACCGGCTGGGGCGGCGCCGCAACATCTGGCTGTTCGCCCTGCTGTCGGCGGTGTGCATCCTGGCGTACGCCAACATCCCGAGCGGCGCGGACACCCTGCTGCTCGTCCTCGGCTTCCCGCTCGGGTTCTGCATGTCGGCCATCTTCAGCGGCTTCGGGTCCTTCCTGAGCGAGCTGTATCCGACGGCCCTGCGGGGCACGGGCCAGGGCTTCACGTACAACACGGGCCGCGCCGTGGGCGCGGTCTTCCCCACCACGGTCGGCTTCCTGGCCGACAGTTGGGGGGTCGGCGGCGCACTGACCTTCGGCGCGATCGGCTACGCGATCGCCGCCCTGGCGCTGCTGGGCCTCCCCGAGACGCGCGGCAAGGAGCTGGAGTGAACCGTCCCGTCCTGAGCCAGGACCGTCGTCCGCCCCTGGGCGAGGACCGTCCCGTCATGCTCGCCGAGCAGCACGCGCACGCGTGGAGCCCCGAAACCGCCCGGACCCGTTTCCGGGCGGGGCTGGCCGGCCCCACGGCCGGGGTCGCGGCGGGCCACACGCAGGTCAACCTCATCTCGGTGCCCGCGGACTGGGCGTACGACATGCTGCTGTTCTGCCAGCGCAACCCGAAGCCCTGTCCCGTCCTCGACGTCACCGACGCGGGCTCCTGGACGACCGTCCTGGCCGAGGGCGCCGACCTGCGCACCGATCTGCCGCGCTACCGCGTGTGGGAGGACGGGGAGCTGGTCGACGAGCCGACGGACGTGCGCGCGCACTGGCGCGAGGACCTGGTGTCGTTCCTGATCGGCTGCAGCTTCACCTTCGAGTGGGCGTTGGCCGGGGCGGGCGTCCCCATCCGTCACCTCGAACAGGGACGCAACGTCCCGATGTACGTGACCGACCGTCAGTGCCGTCCGGCGGGGCGGCTGCACGGGCCGATGGTGGTGTCGATGCGCCCGGTGCCGCCGCGGCACCTGGCGGCCGCCATCCGGGAGAGCAGCCTGCTCCCGGCGGTGCACGGCAGCCCCGTACACTGCGGCGATCCGTCGGGGCTGGGCATCGACGATCTCGGGCGGCCCGACTTCGGCGACCCGGTGGACGCCGAGCCCGACGACATCCCGGTGTTCTGGGCCTGCGGTGTGACTCCGCAGGCCGCGGTGACGGCCTCGCGCCCGCCCTTCGCCCTCACCCACGCCCCGGGACAGATGTTCCTCACCGACGCCCGCGACGAGCAGTACCGCGTGGCCTGAGAAGGAGATGCGAAGAAACCATGACCGCGACGACAGCGATCGACCTGAACGCCGACCTCGGCGAAGGCTTCGGCCGCTGGCGGCTGACGGACGACGAGCACCTGCTGTCCGTCGTCACCAGCGCCAACGTGGCCTGCGGCTTCCACGCCGGGGACGCGGTCACCATGCGGCGGGTGTGCGCGCTGGCGGCCGAGCGGGGTGTGACCATCGGCGCGCAGGTCTCCTACCGGGATCTCGCGGGCTTCGGCCGGCGTGCGATGGACGTGCCGTCCGCGGAGCTGGCCGCCGAGGTGGCCTACCAGATCGGCGCCCTGCAGGTGTTCGCCCGGGCGGCGGGCGCGCGCGTGGCGTACGTGAAGCCGCACGGCGCGCTCTACAACCGGGTCGTGCACGACGAGGAGCAGGCCGGCGCGGTGGTCGCCGGGGTCCTCCTCGCGGACGACGCGCTGTCCGTGCTGGGGCTGCCCGGCTCCCGTCTGCTGGAAGCGGCCCGCGAGGCGGGACTGCCGACCGTGCCGGAGGCGTTCGCGGACCGCGCGTACACCGAGCAGGGCACGCTGGTGCCGCGCGGTCGGCCGGGGGCCGTGGTCAGCGATCCGGACACCGTCGTGGCGCGGTCGGTGAGCCTGGCTCGCCTGGGCCGGGTCGAGACCCACGCGGGGTCGTCCATCGAGGTGCGCGCGCGTTCGCTGTGTCTGCACGGCGACACGCCGGGCGCGGTGGAGCTGGCGCGCCGGGTCCGTCGTCGGCTGGAGGAGTCGGGCGTTCGGGTGGAGGCGTTCGCATGAGCGTCCGGGTGCTGCCCGTCGGCGACGACGCCCTCCTCGTCGAGGTGGCGTCGGGCGCGCAGGCCGAGGCCCTGCACGCGGAGCTGCTGCGCCGCCGCGAGGCGGGGCTGCTGAGGGCGCGCGAGATCGTCCCGGCGGCCCGTACGGTCCTCCTGGACGGCCTCACCGACATCGCACGGGTGGCCTCCGAGCTGGCCGTGGCCGACGTTCCGCCCGCTCCCCCGCGCTCGGGGGAGATCGTCGAGATCCCGACCCGCTACGACGGCCCGGACCTGTCCGAGGTCGCCGCCCACTGGGGCGTGCGGGAGCGCGAGGTGGCCCGCGTCCACGCGGCCGCCGAGTTCCGGGTGGCCTTCTGCGGGTTCGCGCCCGGCTTCGGCTATCTGACGGGCCTGCCCGCCCGCTACGACGTCCCGCGCCGGACGACTCCGCGCACCGCCGTGCCGGCCGGCTCGGTGGCCCTGGCGGGGCCGTACACCGGCGTGTACCCGCGCTCGTCGCCGGGCGGCTGGCAGCTGATCGGCAGTACGGACGCGGTGCTGTTCGACCCGGCGCGCGAGCCGGCGGCGCTGCTGTCGCCGGGCACGCGCGTGCGGTTCGTCCCGGCCGGTCCGGTGGGAACGGCGTGAGCGACCGCGCGCTCGTCGTCGTCCGGGCCGGGGCGCTCACCACCGTGCAGGACCGGGGCCGCCCCGGACACGCCCATCTCGGGGTGCCCCGGTCCGGTGCGCTCGACGGCCCCGCGGCGGCCCTGGTCAACCGGCTGGTGGGCAACTCTGCCGACGCGGCGGTCCTGGAGACCACGCTCGACGGCTGCGCCCTCGGGCCGCGTACGGACGTGACCGTCGCGGTGGGGGGCGCGCCGTGCCGGGTCGCCGTGGACGATCGGCCGGTCGCCTGGGGCGCGCCGGTCCGGGTGCCCGCCGGAGCGGTGCTGAACGTCGGACCGGCCCTGCGCGGAGTGCGCGCCTACGTCGCCGCGGCCGGCGGCATCGCCGTGGAGCCGGTGCTCGGCAGCCGTTCCACGGATCTGCTGTCGGGCCTGGGCCCTGCGCCGCTCGCGAACGGCACGGTTCTGCACCTCGGGCGCGCACGCGCCCGGTACGCGCGCGTGGACATCGCTCCCCAGCCCGCGCCCCCCGCCGAACTCGTCCTCCGGGTGACGCCCGGCCCGCGCGCGGACTGGTTCACCCCCGAGGCCGTCCGCGTGTTCACGTCACGGACGTTCCGTGTCTCCTCGGCGAGCAATCGCATCGGACTGCGCACCGAAGGGCCCGTGCTGGAACGGGAGGTGGACGGGGAGCTGGCGAGCGAGGGCATGGTCCTGGGCGCCGTGCAGGTGCCGCCGGCCGGCCGGCCGGTGGTCTTCCTCGCCGACCACCCGACCACGGGCGGCTACCCGGTGATCGGGGTCGTCCGCGCCACCGACCTCCCGGCGGCCGCGCAGGCCCCACCGGGCACACCGGTCCGTTTCGTGGCCGTACGCAGGCGGTGACGTCCGCCGGACCGGGCAGGCGCGTGGTGCACGGGGCGGCGCGCCTGCCCGGCGAACGACGCGTCTCGTGCGCGGCCGCCGGGCTCGAACGGATCCGCAGGACACCGCACGGGATGCACAGGACCGTCCGGCAGCGGCCGGGACCGTCGGCAGAGGCGGAGGCGGAGGCGGAAGCAGAAGCGGACGCGGAAGCGGACGCGGAGGTGGAGGCGGAAGCAGAAGCGGAAGCAGAAGCGGACGCGGAGCCGTGCAGGTGCAGGTGCCGGTGCCTTTGGCGGGGGCCGCTCCGGGGCCTCGGGCCAAGCCGCCCCGGGTCGTGGGCGCCGCCGCGGGCCGGGACCACCGTCGCGTCGTGCGCCGCGAGGCACGCGTCGACCGCCGTCAGTGAGCGTTGCGCTCTGCGGCCGCAGCCCGGTCCCCGCACATCCCGCAGATCGGACGCTCCGTGCCATCGGCCCCGGCGGCAGCACGCCGCTCCCCGTCGGGGGGCCGCCACCGGGCTGTCCTCGGGCGGCGGCCTGCTCCCCAGGTCACATGGCGGAGGCCGCGTCGGGTCCGATCCGGCTCCGCACGGCCGTCTGGACCTCGGCCTCCTCGGCCGGGTCGGCGGCGAGCCGCCGCAGGCGCTCCACGACCCGGGCGTCACCGGTCTCGGCGTGCCGGGCGGCGATCTCGCGGGTGCCCTCCTCGCAGTCCCAGAGGCACTCGACGGCGAAGCCGGTGGCGTAGGAGGGGTCGGTGGCGGCGAGCGCCCGGGCGCAGCGCCCGCGCAGGTGCGACGAGGCCGTCTCGCGGTAGATATGGCGCAGCACGGGCGCCGCGCAGACGATGCCGAGCCGGCCGGCGCCGTCGACGAGCGTCCACAGGGTCGGCGCGTCGCAGCCTTCGCCGCGCACGGCCTCGCGCAGGGCGGCCAGGACCAGTTCCTTGTCCCTCGCGCCGCCCCGGCAGGCGAGCATGCGGCCGGCGGCGGCGCCCAGGGCGTCGGGCCGGTGGACCCAGCCGCGGGCCCGGTCGACGGCGGCGACGCTGCGCATGCGCTCGAACGCGCCGACGGCGGCCTCGACCACGGTCGTAGAGCCGGCCGCGACGGCCTGTTCGACGAGGAGGAGGGCGTCGGGGTCGTTGCAGTCGGCGAGATAGCGCAGGGCGGTGCACCGGGCGCCCTCGGGCCCGTCCTTGGCCGCCTGCACGATCTCGGGGCGGTCCTCCGGTCCGGCGACGGCGGACAGGCAGCGGGCGGCCGGGACGTGGAGAGCGGCTCCGCGTTCGACCCCCTGCTGGGCCCATGCGAACACCGCCTGCACGCTCCACCCGGGCCGCGGACCGCTGGGACTCAGCTGCCGTTGCCAGCGGTCGAAACAGCCGACTTCCTGAGCGGCACGCACACGCGTGGAGACGTACTCGCGGGGATCCTCGGCCCACAGCCGCCAGGGCCGTGGCTCGAAGGCGTCCCGCACGGCGACGGCGAGTTCGGCCTCGCCCTCGGCGTCCGCGGGGAATCGGGCGAGCACCGGTGCGGCCAGGGCGCGCAGGCCGGCGTCGTCGTCCCGCAGGGCGAGCTCGTCCAGGGCCCAGGCCCAGTTGGCTCCCGAGGCGGCGTATCTGCGCAGCAGTTCGAGGGCGTCCCGCCTGCCGTAGGAGGCGAGGTGGCCGAGGACGGCCAGGGCGAGGCCGGTGCGTGACTCCTCGGTGTCGAAGACGTCCTCGACGTCGAAGAGGTGGGCCTCGATCTCGTCCAGCTCGCCGTTGAGGTCGAGGTAGAGACGGGCGTAGTAAAGGGAGCGGTTCTCCACCTGCCAGTCGTGGCGGGGATCCCGCAGCACACAGTGGTTCAGCGCCGCGAGCGCTTCGGCGCGCGGTGCGGTGAGCGCGTGCAACGTGCCGTCGCCGCGCCCCCTCTGGAGCAGGCCGAGCAGCGTACCGCTGGGCGCTATGACCGGATCGAACATGGGAAACAGCCTCACATCAAGCGTCGACGCAACCGGGGACGTGCATTACCTGGCCGCGTGACAACACGTCGGGGCGCCCGCCGTTTCCTGCTTGCTGTAGACCATCTTCCTCTGCCTCTCGTCGGTGGCCCATGCGGACCGCATCACGGCCCGCGCGGTGCGGCGACACCTGCCCGGCCATCGCGTCCGTGAATCACGACGTCATGATGACCCGGCTGTTCTGCCTGCCGCGACCGAAATTTCCGGCGGCCTGGTACCGCCTCCCCCGTGGTCGTGGATTTACCTGGTCAGGATCTTCAGTGGACCTGCTCAGGACCGTCGGCTCAGTGCGCGCCGAACAGGCCGAGCAGCTCCCTCTTGCCGAACATGCGGGCCGTGTCGACGGCCGACGGCGTGCCCTGGGAAGGGTCGGCGCCGGCCTCCAGCAGGACCCTGACGACGTCCGTCTCACCCTTGAAGACGGCTCCGGCGAGCGGGGTCTGGCCGCGGTCGTTGATCCGGTCGGCCTCGGCGCCACGGGCCAGCAGGGCCCGGACCGCGTCGGCGTGGCCGTGGTACGCGGCGAGCATCACGAGCGAGTCGCCGCGGTCGTTGGTGAGATCGGCCGGGACGCCCGCGTCGACGTACGCCACGAGCTCCTCGGTCTGTCCCTGACGAGCCAGATCGAAGATCTTGGTCGCCAGGTCCACGACCTCGGGGTCGGGGGCTTCGCTCATCGGCCGGACCGCCTCTCGCTACAACCGTTCAGGTGAATCGCCAGCGTACTGGCTCGTCGGTCACGTGGGTGGTGCCGTCCGCGGCAAAGATCACGTACGACCCTGTTCGCCGCGATTCTCCTGCTCGGGCGGCCCACCGGAGCTGCCGCCGACTGGGGGAAAAGAGCCTCTTTTCACCCAGTTGCACCTTTTATCGTATGGATACATCCTGTGAGCCTGGAAGTACTCATGGTGACTGTCCCCCGCGAACCAGGAGAAACCAAATGATCCTGTCCATGTCAGGCGTGGTCCTGCTCGGCATCGTCGTCTTCCTCTTCTTCCGCAAGGACGGGCTGAAGGGGTCCCACGCCATCGTCTCGGCCCTGTTCGGGTTCTACATGGCCAGCACGGCCATCGCCCCGAGCATCAAGGCCGGTGGCGAGAGCCTGGCCAGCCTTCTCGGCGGCATCAAGTTCTGACGCCGCACGTCCCGTCCGCACCACCTCCAGGAGACAGCAGTGGCCCGGCGCCCCCTCCCCCGCATCCTGAGCACAGGCAGCGCGCAGATCGCCCGGAGTCGGGAGCTGGCCCGGACGGCAGCCGACAGCGCCACCGATGTCCTCCATCCGCTGATCACGACGACCCGCGGACTGCGCCGGCTGGCCTCGGCCGGGCGGCGCAGATGGGCCGAGACCCCCAGGGACAGGCGCGGTCCGCTGCTGTTCCTGGCGGCCTCGGTGGTCCTGGTCGTGGTGCTCGTGCCGTACGGCCCGCTGCTCGCCGTCGTCACCCTGATGGCGGCGGCGGCCTGGCAGGGCAGGGACCGCACCCCACCGGATCCCGAAGGCCCTGACGAATCGCAGATCGAGCGACTCCAGGTGCTGTACGACGCCCTCGTCCCGTACTTCTCGGCGGCCGAAGACCCGTCTCCCCTGTACGCCCACGGCGGCGACTGGGAGACGGTCTTCCCCACCCAGGAGTTCGACGACTCGGGCCGCGTGGCCCACCTGGTGATCCGCTATCCGGCGTATTTCCCGGACGGCGAGGCCGCGTCCCGCGCGCGGATCCAGCAGTTGCTCGCCGCCAAGTCCGGCCGCGGCCGGGAGTACCTCTTCGACTGGGACGAGGAGGGCAACGAGCTCACGGTCAGCGTCCTCTCCCCACTGCCGACCGACATCGCGGCCCAGCGCTTCGTCACCGCACCCGGCGAGACGGTCCTGGGCTTCACCGACCCCTCCCGGGTGCGGCGCACGCTCCCGCTCGCCTTCGGCGCGGCCCGGCGCGACGTCCCCCCGGTCGTCTGGCGCACCGGCATCCGCTCCACCGAGCCGCACCTGCTGGCCGTCGGCCAGCCGGGCAGCGGCACCTCGACCCTGCTGCGCTCCATCGCCCTCCAGGCCCTGCCCCACGGCGACGTGCTGATCATCGAGGGCGGCGGGACCGGCGAGTACGCCTGTCTGGCCGGCCGGGACGGTGTCCTGGGCGTCGAGATCGGCCTCGACGGTGCGCTGGCCGCCCTGGAATGGGCGACCGGCGAGACCGAGCGCCGGCTCGTCGCGGCCAACCGGGCCCGCCAGGCCGGCGACCCGGCGCCGGAGGACACCAAGCGCCCGCTGTGGATCCTGCTGGACCGCCCCACCGCCTTCACCCACCTGGCCGAGGCCGACGGCCGCGAGGACCCGCAGTCCCTCCTCCAGATCCCCCTGCGGCACGGTCGCGCCGCCGCGGTCACGGTGGTCGTGGCCGAGCAGTTCGACGCCCTGGACTCGCTGAGCGAGGCGGTGCGCCGGCACACCCGCGCGCGGGTCGCCCTCGGGCCGGCGTCGCCGGCCCAGCTGGAGGCGGTGCTCGGCGCACCCCCGCACACCACCCCGGTCGACGACGTCCCGCCAGGACGCGGATACGCCCGGCTGGGCTCGGCGCCGGTCCACCGTCTCCAGGTGCCGGCCACGCCCGACCCGTACGACGACGCGACGAGCGACGCGCACCGGCAAGCGGTCCTGGACCTGCTGCCGCCGCGCTCCACACCGGCCGACACGCAGACACCGGCCGCCGACGGGGACACACCTGCCGTGGCGGACACCGCGGTCGGCCCCGAGCCCTCGGCCGACGGCGAGACTACGCCGGCGCCGGTCGAAGCCTCCCTCCCGAAGATCGTCCTCACCAAGACCGCGACCCCGCAGGACCCAGGCCGACAGACGGCGACTCCGCAGACCGCGACTCCCCAGGCCGCGTCGCCGCAGACGACGGCCCCGGAGACCGCTCTCCTGGAGAGACCGGTCCTGGAGACGGCGGTGCCGGACGCAGCCGTGGCCGAAGCAGCCGTGGCGAAAGTGGTGGCCGCGGAGTAGGCGGACGCCGCACCCGGCCCGCGGCCGTCGGCTCCGAGGCGGAAGTGGCGGCCGCGGAGCAGGCGGACCCCGCACCCGGCCCACGGCCCCCGCCTCCGAGGCGGAGCGCCACCGGTCCACCGGTCCACCGGTCCACCGGCAGCACGCGACCGGACGGCGACACCCGGCACCCAGCTCACCCAGCACCTAGCACCGCGAGGCCGGACCCGACCGGACGGACGTCACCCGTCCCCCGGTCGGACGGTGGACCGGCGCCCGCCCGCCGTCCGCCACCCCGTCCGACGCCCGACCGGTGCCCAGCCCGACGCACACCGTGCCCAGCCACCGACGGGGAGGCGACCGACTCGGGAACCGAAGCAGGTGACCGACACGGTGACCGAAGCGGACGGCCCCAGGCCGCCCACGGCCGCCCTACGCCACGAACGTGCGCGGCCCCTCGCCGCCCGCCGTGCCCCCGCTCTCCACGATCCGCGCGGCCGCGGCCAGACGCGTGGCCGCCTCCTCCGCCAGGGCGCCGCCCACGGTGAACGGCAGCCGCACATATCCCTCGAAGGCGCCGTCGACGCCGAACCGGGGACCGGACGGCACCCGCAGGCCCACCCGTTCCCCGGCCTCGGCCAGCCGTGACCCGGACAGTCCGCCGGTCCGCACCCACAGGGTCAGCCCGCCCCCGGGGACGGAGAACTCCCACTCCGGCAGCTCCCGCCGCACCGCCGCGACCAGGTCGTCCCGGTTGCCCCGGGCCTGGCGGCGCCGCAACTCCACGGCCTGCTCCCAGCCGCCGGTGCTGAACAGCCAGTTGACGGCCAGCTGCTCCAGCACCGGCGTGCCCAGGTCGGCGTAGGCGCGGGCCGCCACCAGGCTGCGGACGACGTCCGGAGCCGCCCGCACCCATCCGATGCGCATCCCGGCCCAGAAGGCCTTGCTCGCAGAGCCGACCGTGATCACCGTCGAACCGCCGGGGTCGAAGCCGCACACGGGCCGCGGCATCCGGACGTCGTCGAGCCACAGTTCGCTCATGGTCTCGTCGGCCACCAGCACCGTGCCGGCCGAGCGGGCGGCCTCCACGAGCCGGCGGCGCTGGTCGTCGTCGGCGAGCGCGCCGGTCGGATTGTGGAAGTCCGCGACGACGTACGCGATGCGCGGCGCCGCGTCCCGCAGGACCTGACGCCAGCGGTCCATGTCCCAGCCGGCCAGGCCGTCGGCCATCGCGACGGGCACCAGCCGGGCGCCCGCCTCCCGCATGAGCTGAAGGATGTTGGCGTAGGAGGGCGACTCGACGGCGATGCGCTCGCCGCGCCCGCCGAAGAGGTGGCAGATGGCGTCGATGGCCCCCATGGCCCCGGTCGTGACCATGATCTGCTCGGGCATCGTCGGGATCCCGCGCGCGGTGTAGCGCTCGGCGATCATCGCGCGCAGCGCCGGCAGGCCCGCCGGATAGTCGCCGTGCGTGTGGGCGTACGGGGGCAGCTCCTCCAGCGCACCCTGCACGGCGCGGGTGAGCCAGGGTTCGGGAGCGGGCAGGGCCGCACAGCCCAGGTCGATCATGGACCCCAGGGTCTCGGGCGGCAGGGGCTCCAGACCGCGGGCCGGGACCGGGTTGCCCGCCGGCACGGCGGTCCAGCTGCCCGCGCCGCGTCGCGACTCCAGGAAGCCCTCCGCGCGCAGCGCCTCGTAGGCCGCGGCGACGGTCGTACGGCTCACGGAGAGGGAGAGGGCCAGCTCCCGTTCGGCGGGCAGCCGGGCGGCGCCGGGGACCCGGCCTTCGAGCACCAGCAGCCGGATCCCGTCGGCGAGCGCCCGATAGGCGGGGGGACGCCGGGCGCGGGGGCCGGCCGGCCGGTCCTGCTGGGACTTGAGCAGCCGGGCGAGTTGTGCGGCCCCCACCGCAGAGGTCCACTGCGCCATGGATACCAGTCCACCTTCCCCGAATTGGCCATGGATGACGTGCGCTTCCAAGCCACAGAGTGTCACGAGTCAGGCCACTGCCACCACCAGGGGGACACCTTGTCCGAGCCGTCACCGCAGGAACCGTCCTCGCGGGAGCCGAACGGCCGTCTCGTCCGCAGACTGCTCCAGCTCTACGCCGGCCTCGCCCTCTACGGCGCCTCCTCCGCCCTGCTCGTACAGGCGGGCCTGGGCCTGGAGCCCTGGAACGTGCTGCACCAGGGTCTGGCCGAGCTGACCGGGCTGTCGATCGGCGTCGTGTCGATCGGCGTGGGCGCGGCGGTGCTGCTCCTGTGGATCCCGCTGCGCCAGCGCCCGGGCCTCGGCACGGTCTCCAACGTGTTCGTCGTCGGCATCGCCATGGACGGCACCCTGGCGTGCGTCCCGGAGGCGCGCACCCTGGCCGCGCAGGCGCCCCTGCTCGTGGCGGGGCTCGTCCTCAACGGGGCGGCCACCGGCCTGTACATCGCGGCCGGCTTCGGGCCGGGCCCGCGCGACGGGCTGATGACCGGTCTGCACCGGCGCACCGGGCGTTCGGTCCGCCTGATGCGGACGACGGTGGAGGTCGTGGTCGTCGTGACGGGGTTCGCCCTCGGCGGCACCATCGGCGTCGGCACGTTGCTGTACGCGGTGACGATCGGACCGCTCGCCCAGCTCTTCCTGCGGCTGTTCACCGTTCCGGCGGCCTCCGGGGGCGGCACGGTCGTTGCCGGCGGGACACCGCAGGGAGCGATACTGCGTCCGTGACCCGCCTCATACGCCACCCCTACCTCGACCATCCGGGGCCGATCCCGTTCGCGCACCGCGGTGGGGCCGCGGCCGGTCTGGAGAACACCGCGGCGCAGTTCCGGCGCGCGGTGGAGGCGGGGTACCGCTACGTCGAGACGGATGTGCACGCCACGCTGGACGGCCGGCTCGTGGCCTTCCACGACACGACGCTGGACCGGGTGACCGACGGCGCGGGCCGCATCGCCGATCTGCCGTGGTCGCGGGTGCGCCGCGCGCGCGTGGGAGGCAGAGAGCCGGTGCCGCTCTTCGAGGACCTCCTGGAGTCCTTCCCCGAGGTGCGGTGGAACGTCGACCTCAAGGCGGAACCCGCGCTGCACCCCCTGCTCGACCTGATCGCACGCACGGGCGCCTGGAACCGGGTCTGCGTCGGCTCGTTCTCGGAGGCCCGGGTGGTACGCGCCCAGCGGCTGGCCGGGCCGCGCCTGGCGACGTCGTACGGCACCCGGGGTGTGCTCGACCTGCGGCTGAGGTCCTGGGGCCTGCCCGCGAGGCCGCGCCGCTCGGCGATCGCCGCGCAGGTGCCGGAGGCGCGGTCGGGCATCCGGGTCGTGGACGGCCGCTTCGTCCGCGCCGCCCACGCGCGCGGGTTGCAGGTCCACGTGTGGACGATCAACGATCCGGTCCGGATGCACCGGCTCCTGGACCTGGGAGTCGATGGCATCATGACCGATCACATCGACGCGTTGCGCAAGGTCATGGAGGACCGGGGCGTCTGGGTCTGACCCGGTGCCCGCAGCCCGCACGCGGTTCCGGGCACCGGGAGGCGAGGGCGGGTGGGCATCGACACCCTGCGGACGGCGGCGTCCGACGAGGCCGCAGGACGGCGGCGCGAGCAGCGCGGCTGGTACTTCTACGACTGGGCGTGCTCCGTCTACTCGACGAGCGTGCTCACCGTGTTCCTCGGCCCGTACCTGACCTCGGTCGCCCGGCAGGCGGCGGACGCCGACGGGTACGTGCATCCGCTGGGCGTCCCCGTCCGGGCGGGCTCCTTCTTCGCCTACTCGGTGTCCCTGTCGGTGATCGTGGCCGTCCTGGTGATGCCGGTGGTGGGCGCGGCCGCCGACCGTACCGGCCGCAAGAGGCCGCTGCTGGGCGCCGCCGCCTATGCGGGCGCCGCGGCCACGACCGCCATGTTCTTCCTCGGCGGCGACCGCTATCTGCTGGGCGGCGCCCTGCTGATCGTGGCGAACGCCGCCCAGTCGGTGGCGATGATGCTCTACAACTCCTATCTGCCGCAGATCGCGCCGCCCGAGGAACGCGACGCGGTCTCCTCCCGGGGCTGGGCCTTCGGCTACGCGGCGGGCTCGCTGGTCCTCGTGATCAACCTGGTCCTCTATCTGGCCCACGACTCGTTCGGGGTCTCCGAGTCGACGGCCGTGCGCATCTGCCTGGCCTCGGCCGGACTGTGGTGGGGCGGCTTCACCCTGATCCCGCTGCTGCGGTTGCGCGACCGGCCGGCCGCCGCGCGGGAGGGGACGACGACTCCGGGGCTGCGACAGCTCGTCGCGACGGTCCGCGACATGCGCCGCCATCCGCTGACCCTCTCGTTCCTCCTGGCCTACCTCGTCTACAACGACGGCATCCAGACCGTGATCTCCCAGGCGTCCCTCTACGGTTCCGAGGAGCTGGGCCTCGGTCAGTCCACGCTGATCGGGGCGGTCCTGCTGGTGCAGCTGCTCGCGGTCGCGGGAGCGCTGGGCATGGGACGGCTGGCGCGGACGTACGGCGCGAAGCGGACGATCCTCGGCTCGCTGGTGGCCTGGACGCTCACCCTGGGCGCGGGGTATTTCCTGCCGGCCCGGGCGCCGGTGGGCTTCTTCCTGCTGGCGGCCGCGATCGGCCTGGTCCTGGGCGGCAGCCAGGCGCTGTCCCGCTCGTTGTTCTCCCACCTGGTCCCGCCCGGCAAGGAGGCCGAGTACTTCTCGGCATACGAGATGAGCGACCGCGGCATGAGCTGGCTCGGCCCGCTCCTGTTCGGGATGACTTACCAGCTCACCGGCAGTTACCGGGACGCGATCGTGTCCCTGGTGGCCTTCTTCGTGATCGGGTTCGGCCTGCTCGCGCGCGTGCCTGTCCGGCGTGCGATCGGCGACGCGGGGAACCCGGTGCCCGAGAGGATTTAGCGCTCAAGGCGAAAGGGCGGTAGTGTACGCGTTTGGCCTGCCAGGCGTACCGTTACTGCGCGTCAAAGATGCCGAAACGCTGGGTGACATCTCCTTTCAGATGTGACAAACCGGGCGCCGGTGGGTACTGCACTGGTTGACAAGGCTGCGGCTACGACGGCGACGCACGACCCGGAACGGGACTCGGATCGGGAATCTTTACCGCCGCCCGGACGTTGACCGGATGACGACGACAGCGACACCTGTCCTGTGGGCGACAAGCCCGGGAGGCACGATTCATGAGTGAGCGAGCTCTTCGCGGCACGCGCCTCGTGGTGACCAGCTACGAGACGGACCGCGGTATCGACCTGGCCCCGCGCCAGGCCGTGGAGTACGCATGCGAGAAGGGGCATCGGTTTGAAATGCCCTTCTCGGTCGAGGCGGAGATTCCGCCGGAGTGGGAGTGCAAGGTCTGCGGAGCCCCTGCACTCCTGGTCGACGGCGACGGCCCTGAGGAAAAGAAGGCCAAGCCCGCGCGTACCCATTGGGACATGCTGATGGAGCGGCGGACCCGCGAGGAACTGGAAGAGGTCCTCGAGGAGCGTCTGGCCGTTCTGCGGTCCGGGGCGATGAACCTTGCGGTGCATCCCCGCGACAGCCGTAAAAGCGCGTAGCCCCAAGGGGCTGCGACCGGCTTCACAGCGCACGACAAACGACCGCGGGCGCCGTACGTGACACACGTACGGCGCCCGCGGTCGTCGTGCTGCCCGGCGCCCGCCCTGGGCACCGCCCGAGGGACGGCCGCACGAGACTGCCTCCGCGGGTCTCCGGTGCGACTGGGCGACTGGGCGACTGGGCGACGCAGAGAAGCCGGAACACCGAACCGGAACAACCCGCCGGAGCCCGCAGCCCGGACCCGGCGTCAGCCCGTGAGCGCCGCCGGTCGTCCCTGCCCACAGGTCCGACGTCAGGTCACCGCTCGTCCCTGACGACCTCGCCCTGCACCACCTTGCCGTCGGGGCGGTGGATGCGGGCCTGCTGGAAGGCGTCGCCCAGGGTGCCGGGCGCGCCCGCGGCCTGGCGCAGTCTGCGCTCCCCGTAGCCGCTGACCGCCTTCTGGACCGGCGGGAGCAGCAGGAGCAGACCGATCACGTCGGAGGCCAGCCCCGGGATCATCAGGAGCAGGCCGCCGAGCATCATGAGTCCGTTGCCGCCGCCCTTGCGGGGGGCCGTGCCGCGCTGGAGCGCCTCGTTCAGGTTCTGGAAGGCGCGGCGCCCGGCCCGCTTGATCACCACGGCGCCGAGGACGAACCCGGCGACGAGGATCAGCAGGACCGCCGGCCCGCTCGTCGCACCCGCGACCACGGTCATCAGCCAGATCTCCACCACCAGCCAGGCGGCGAGGCCCAGCGGCAGGAACGTCCGCAGGCGGGAACGGCGGGGCTGGGGACGGCGGGACGGGGCGTCGGTCGGGTATGCGCGGATCGGAGAGCCAGGCGTCATGCATCCAGTGTGCCCGCACCCGGCTCAGAGCGGCGTAAGGGGCGGTCAGCCGTCGCTGTGCGGCCTGCCGGCCGACGGGGAGCCGCCGCCGACGTCCGACCCGGCAGCGTCACCGCCCGGCTCCGCTGCGTCACTGCCGGATGCGGCGGTGCCGGCGGCGGGCTCGGCGGTCTCAGGCCCCGGCTCGGCGAGTTCACGGCCCGGCTCGGCGAGTTCACGGCCCGGCCTCACGGTCCCGGCGGCGGGCGCGGCGCCCTCGGGAGCGACAGCGGGCGTCCGCGGAGGCTCCGACTGGCCCGTGCCCCGGCCGGTGATCCTGCCGACCCGCTCCCCCACGCCCCACGCCGTGACCCGCCACAGCGCCTCGACGAGGATGTCGCGGCTCATCTTGGAGTCGCCGAGTTCCCGCTCGACGAAGGTGATGGGCACTTCCACCACATGGAACCCGGCCTTGACGGCGCGACGGGCGAGGTCGACCTGGAAGCAGTAGCCCTGAGAGGCCACCTCGTCCAGACCGAGGCCTTCGAGGGTCTCCCGGCGGAAGGCGCGGTAGCCGCCGGTGATGTCACGCAGCGGGAGGTCGAGGGCGAGGCGGGAGTAGAGGCTGCCGCCGCGGGAGATGACCTCGCGGGAGCGCGGCCAGTTCACGACCCGGCCGCCCGGCACCCAGCGCGATCCCAGGACCAGGTCGGCGCCCTTGAGCGCGGTGAGCAGGCGCGGCAGTTCCTCGGGCTGGTGGGAGCCGTCGGCGTCCATCTCGATCAGTACGCCGTAACCGTGGTCCAGGCCCCAGTGGAAGCCCGCGAGGTAGGCGGCGCCGAGGCCTTCCTTGCCCTTGCGGTGCAGCACCTGGACCTGGTCGTCCCCGGCGGCGAGTTCGTCGGCGAGCTTGCCGGTGCCGTCGGGGCTGTTGTCGTCGGCCACGAGGACGTGAGCCTCGGGGACGGCCTTGCGCACCCGGCCGACGATGCTCTTGATGTTCTCCGCCTCGTTGTAGGTCGGAATGATCACCAAGGCCGTGCCGAGCGGACCGAACCGCCGTCCCCGGTCCTGTGCCGCGCGGGTCACGTCGCCGTCGTTCACTGCTGCCCCTTCAAGTCCGTCCGCAGGGGACCACCATAGTGGCCACGGCCTGCGATGACGTGACAGGACGTTCGAATGGTGGTGTCGGGCCCCCGGAAGTGGGGTAACAACGCGCTTTTGGGCTTGTATGTACGCCCCTACCCCGGGCGGGTCGTGCGCACGCCCGCTGCGGATGGGGGCCCGGCGCTCTTCGGGCCGGCCCGGGATCCGCTGGCTGCGGGTCGACCGAAAGCCGTTGTCTACTGAGCGCCCGGGCCCCACCCGGGTCACACCTCCCCGACCGGCCGGAACGTTCCCCCGCCGCGGCGCGGGCGCTGAGCCTGGCTGCCAGTGGCGGTGCGCCTGCTCGGCACACCGTCCCTGACCCAGCGGCGCCGCGGCGAGTGCGCGGACGTTCCCCGGCGGGGCGTCCGGTGGTGGACTCCGCCGAACCTACCGGCCTCCCGCAGTCGGCTGTCAACAGCCGTTCGACCTGCGGGTCTTTCGTCAATGCCCTGGTCAGGCAGGAGGAGACGGAGATGGCACGACGACGGGCGGACGGGTGATCTTCGCCGCGCCGGCCCGGGAGATCACTCGCTCGGGCGCACGAACACGGTCCGGCCGCCGACCACGGTCCGCAGACACACCGGGAGACCGGCTCCGGGGGTCAGATCGGGCAGTCCCGGGGTGCCGGAGCGGGGGTCGGTGGACCAGCGGGCGACCCGGTCGTCGGGGGCCTGGACGACGAGTTCGTCCGTCCGCCAGACCGCGTAGTCGGCGGGTGCGCCGGGGACCAGGACGCCGGCGTCGTCCCGGCCGATCGCCCGCCAGCCGCCCCGCGTGTGGGCGGTGAACGCGGCCCGTACGGAGACACGGTGCTCGGGGGTGCGGTGGAAGGCGGCGGCGCGGACCGTACCCCACGGGTCGAGCGGGGTGACCGGGCTGTCCGAGCCGAAGGCGAGCGGGACGCCGGTGCGCAGCAGGGCGGCGAAGGGGTTCAGCGTGCGGGCCCGCTCGGCGCCCAGGCGCTGCGCGTACATGCCCTCCTCGCCGCCCCACAGGGCGTCGAAGGCGGGCTGGACGGAGGCGGTGAGACCGAGTTCGGCGAACGCGGCGATCGTCTCCGGCGTGAGCATCTCGGCGTGTTCCACACGGTGGCGGGCGGCGCGGATGCGGGCCAGGCCGATCCTCTCCGCCGCGGCGCGCACCCCCTCGGCGACGGCGGTCACGGCGGCGTCGCCGATGGCGTGGAACCCGGCCTGCAGGCCGGCTTCGGTGCAGGCCACCACGTGCGCGGCCACCTCGGGGGCGCCCAGGTAGGCGGTGCCGGTGTGGTCGGCGTCGGTGTACGGGCCGTGCAGACAGGCGGTGTGGGAGCCGAGCGCGCCGTCGACGAACAGGTCCCCGGCGGCGCCGAGCGCGCCCAGTTCCCGGGCCTTGTCGACGTCCTGCTCCGCCCAGTAGCCGACGACCCGGGGGCCGCTCTCGGCGGCGGCGAGCCGCAGCAGGCCCGTGAAGTCGTCCTCGGAGGAGATCTCCGGACCGCCGCACTCGTGGACGGAACCGATGCCGAGCGAGGCGGCGTGCGCGAGGGCGGCCCGTTGGGCCTCGGCGCGCTGCCCGGGCGTCACGGCTGCGAACGCTGCGGCGCGGACGGCGTGGTGCGCGTCGCGGGTGAGCGGCTCCCCGTCCGCGTGACCGGAGGCGGCGCGCACCGCGGGCGTCAGATCGAGCAGGGCTGTGGTGACCACGGCCGAGTGGACGTCGATCCGGCTGAGGTAGAGCGGCCGGCCGCCGGCGGCCTCGTCCAGTTCGTCGCGCCGGGGAGGACGTGCCTCCGGCCAGCGTGAGGCGTCCCAACCATGCCCGAGCAGCACCTTGTCCTGAGGGCGGGCGGCCGCGAAGTCCCGCACGCGGGCGAGGGCGGCGGCGAGGGAGGGCGCGTCGGACAGGTCGAGTCCGGTCAGCGCGAGGCCGGTGGACGTGGTGTGCACATGGGCGTCGGTGAACGCCGGCGTGACGAGGGCGCCGTCCAGGTCGACGACGTCGTCGACGCCGTCCGCGAAGGCGTCGGCGGCGCCCTCCGAGCCGACCCAGGCGACCTGGCCGCGCTCGACGACCATCGCGGTCGCGAACGGGTCGGCGGGGCTGTGGACCTCTCCGCGGCGGAGCAGGACGGTCTTCGGCTGGGGGGCGCGCTCACTCATGGGGAACAGTCTCGCGCCTCGCCGCCGGCCACGAGGCAGGGGCCCCTCAGATGCGCGGCGGTCGCGCCTCGTACGGGGTGGACAGGGCGACCGTCGTGCGCGTCGACACGCCCGCGAGCGCGCGGAGCCGCCCCAGCAGCTCCTCCAGCTCGTGCGGGGTGGCCACGCGCACCTTGAGGATGTAGTTCTCGTCGCCGGCGACGCTGTGGCAGGCCTCGATCTCCGGCACGCCCGCCAGCCGCTCGGCGATGTCGTCGGGGGCGCTGGGGTCGAACGGTTTCACCGAGATGAAGGCGGTCAGGGGCAGCCCGACGGCCTCCGGGTCGACGACGGCCGCGTACCCGCGGATGACGCCGCGCTGTTCCAGCCGGCGCACTCTCTGGTGCACGGCCGACGTGGACAGGCCCGTGGCCTTGCCCAGATCGGTGTAGCTCATCCGCCCGTCCTTGACGAGCAGCTGCACGATTTGTCGGTCCAGCTCCTCCATGGCGCAAGAACCTACCGTGCGCGCGATCTCCGCGTATACGTATGCAGCCCAGGTCATACCCGGTTTGTGATGTGCCGGGCCGGACCGGGCGCGCGACACCTGCAAACGGCATGTGACGAATGCCACAGCACTTGTCAAGGCTTCGTGAGGGACCCGTGGTTACCGTCCGGACGGGCTGGGAAGTGCTTGCTGTGGTCGAGGCCGCAGTGCCTTCACGGCCCAGCCCGAGGGGGAGAATCCCATGCAGAGTCCTAAGCGCCCTGGTCGCACCGCGCCCAAGCGGCTCCATTCGGTCGCCGAGTTCGAACCGGAGGGCGTCGACCCCTTCGACGCCGACGGTTTCGACGCCGATGACCCCGACCACTTCGACGCGTACGACACCTTCGAGATGTACCGGGTGATCTGCCCGGACTGCGCGCAGCCCATCGCGCTGCTGGCGGACGAGGAGATCCTGCCGGAGCACGCGCTGTGCGCCTCGCCGTGGAACCCGTTCGGGCTCACGGTCTGCGCCGGCACGGGACGCCCCGCGTCCGAGGCGCGCCCCGCGGACGAGTCGGTGGAGCCCCAGGAGCAGGAGACGGCGCTGCTGCTGACGCTCCCTCAGGGACTCGACTGGCGCACACAGCCCTTCTCGCACGTCGGCGGCCCGGGCTCACGCCCGATGCGCGTACCGGTGATGCGCCGCGCCGCGGCCTGACCACGATCCCGCGCCCGACGCGCTCAGCGGGGGCAGGCGGCGCCGGAAGCGGAGCGGGCGGCCGGCCGACGGCGTCGACCGGCGCCCTCGCAAGCCGAGATCACTCGCCGGCCGGGCGCTCGTCCCCGCGGAGCGCTCGCCCGAGCGGCGAGCGACGGCCGCCCGCTGGCGCGTAGCTCCGTCGTGACAACGGGATCTGGCGACGCGTCCGGCCGCTCCCCGGTGGCCGGACCCCCGTCGGGCCGGACCCCTGCGCGTGGCCCGGAGCGGCGCTTCCGCCCGGAACAACGGGGGCACTCCCCGAACTCACGCTCTACTACGGCGGCCGGTGACCTGGCCCGCGCCCTCGCCGTTGCCCTGATATGGCCCCCACCTATTCGGCTGCACCCGGGCGTCACCGCCAGCTCTTCGTTCCGCCGCCCGCGGAACCCGCCCGTGCAGGATCGGTTCCGCGGGCGGCTCCGGCCGCTCAGGACCCGCCCATCTACCGCGACCTGCTGCGCACCTGGGCCGACCGGGGCCGCACCCTGCCGGGCCGCGACGACCCCGAGTGGGTGCGGCTGGCGGCCCCGCAGGTGCGGGCGGGGCAGTTCGGCGGCTCTGTGGAGCCGTTGGGCGACATGCGCTGACCCCCGCCCGGACCGACCGACCCCTCGACCAGGCACCGCTCGGCCTCGTGCCCCGTCCTGCTCGAACCGTAGGCGGCGGTGCGACCGTGTCCGCCGGGCCCCCGCCGCGCCATACGCACGAGCCGTCGGCGATTGGTCCGCACCATTCAACTGGTCTGCTCCTCCTACCGTGGCACTCCGACGCGTTCCCCGCGTTCCTGCCGATCGGTGTGCGGCCGCCTCCCTGACGCCCGCGAGGAGACACCCGATGCACACCCCGCTCCGCCCCGGCGCCCGCGCCCGCTTCCGTGCCGTGCTGTCCGCCGCCTGCTGCGCCTAGCTCGGCGCCGCCCTGCTCGCCGACGCGGGCACCGCGACCGCCGGCGAGACCGACCCCGCCGACGCCCGCGCGACCCCGGCGAAGGGCACGAACGGCTACAACGGCTACAAACGGCGGCACCGCCTACCCCAAGTGCGGGAACGACTGGTGGAGTTACGACACCCCGGCCACCATCGCGCCGAAGCTGACGTACAAGAACCGCCGGGGGCTGGGCGGCACCTTCTTCCGGGACTCGGCGGAGACACCGCCGACGGTGAGCTGATCAAGGCCGTCAAGTAATGCGCGGGCGCGCCGGGGCGGCGGACCACGGGCCTCCCCCGGCGTCCTCGGCCCGCGGGCGCGCCGGGCCGACGGACCACCACGGGTTTCCCCGGCGCCCTCGGCCTCGGATCTCCACCGTCACGCTCGGCGTCAGGTCGACGTCGGCTCGGCGACCTCGCGGCGGGCAGACGCCGGTGCGGGGAAGGCGGGGTCGAGCTCCTCGATGGCGCGCAGACAGCCGCCCAGCGTCTTCACCAGCAGGTCGCCCATGACCTCACGGGAGAGTCCGGGGCGGTCGATCCACTCCAGCGTGGCCCCCTCGACACCGCACACCCAGGACAGCAGGGCCATGCGGGGCAGCGGGGGGACGTCGCCGCGGCCGTACGCGCCTTCGGCGATGGTCGCCACGATCGCCGCGCGTACGCCGTCCCGGACGGCGTGCACCTCGGTGTCGAAGCCGACGCCGCCGCTGACGATCGTGCGGTAGGCGGCCTGGTTGTGCTCGGCGTAGCGCAGATAGCCGTCGATGGTGCGGTGCACCCGGTCCACCTGGGGCAGGTCCATGCCGCTCGCCGCGAACGAGACCAGGTCGGCGACGGAGTCCTGGATGATCGCCAGGTAGTAGCCGCGCTTGGACTGGAAGTAGTAGTAGATCAGCCCCTTGGCGACGTGCGCCTGCCGGGCGATGTCATCCATCGAGAGGGCGTCGTACGACGTGTCGGCGAACAACTTCCGCCCGATGGAGATGAGTTCGGCGCGGCGCGCCAGTGAGCGCTCGGTACCGCGAGCCCGGGGACGGACGACTTCGCGCGGTTCACTGATATTCAAGGTCGACCCTGGTCTCGGGCGGTCGGCAGGACGTCCGCAGTATGTCAGGTCAACCGGGCGTCAGGTCACGCCCGTCACAGCAGCCCGAGCTGGGTGACCAGCATCGCGACGACCGCGACGAGGACCCAGCCCGCGACGTGTTCCAGGACGTTCGGGCCGTCGTCGTCGGGGCCCCCGGTACGGGCTCGGGCGGCGGTGGCTGTCTGTGAGGTCATGATGTCTCGCTGAGGTCGGACGTACTGGTGGATCCCCCCACGATCCGTCCACCTTGCCACCTGTCGGGCCTGCCGGGGCGGAGACGTTGCTCACACGGGGATGCCCACCGCGGTGAGGGCCGCGCGCCGGCGGGCGCTCGGCCGTGCCGGGAAGTAGACGTAGCAGACTCCGCCGGTGCCGGAGGCGACCTTGCCGCCGGCGTTGTAGCGCTTGGTCCTGAGCCAGATGTTCTCGAACTCCCGCCGCCGGTACACCCGCCGCACCGCCGAGTCGTCCACCGAGAACGGGTCGTTGGCGATCACGTCTCCCTGGCCGGTGAAGCCGATCACGGTCATCAGGTGTCCGGAAGTGCCGTAACCCGCCCCCGTGAGCTCCTCCTTGAGGAAGGACTGGGACGTCATGGCCGGGATCCCGGCGGCGATCAACGTCTCCAGGTCGGTGAGGGAGCCGAGCCGGGTCACCACGCCCTGCAGGTCGGGGAAGGTGGCCGCGTAGGCGGCGTTGAACGGCCAGTTGCCGCATCCGCCGTACTGGTAGTCGTACGTGGACCGGGCGGCGTGGCACACCTGCGGGTCGCTGTAGGCGGGGTCGACCCAGGCCAGCTGTTCGGGGGTGAGCCGGCCGCCCCAGTACTCGACGATCATCTGCGAGGAGGTGGGGCTGCACCAGGCCTCGCCGCCGTTGTCGTACTCGGGGTAGCGGCCGCGGTGGATCTCCTGCGAGTAGCGCGGGACGATCAGCTCGCGCGCGAGGCCGGGCACGGAGGCCGGGACGGTGAAGCGGTCCGGGACGTCGGAGCCCGTCGCGCCGAGCCGCCACACGGTCGGGGTGGCCTGGACGCCGGGGCGGCGGTACAGGGTGAGCCGGAGCCGGAAGGCGGCCAGTCGCAGGCCGGTCGAGGCGTCGTCGACGGCCAGGGTGTCGGTCCAGACGGCGCTTCTGCCGTCGGTCTGGCCGTCGACCGAGGTGCGTCTGACGTCCTGGTCGCCGGTCGCCCAGCGGCCCATCACGTACCAGGGGGTGTCCGTGCCGTCGGAGTACGTGCCCTTCAGCTCGACCTGCAGCCAGGTCCCGGCCGGGGTGCTCGCGTTCCAGGAGGCGATCACCTCGGTGGCCGGGACGGCCAGCACCCGGGCCGGGGACGTCCAGGTCGCGTACTCCCAGGCGGCGGTGGTGCCGGTGTGCGGGTCCCGGTAGTCGACGGAGCCGAGCGGGGCGGCGATGACGACACCCGGGCGGACCCCCGGCACGGCACGGGTGCCCTCGGCGGCGCCGGCGCGCCAGTCGGCATAGGAGGTCCAGGCGCGATGGTCGACGGATCGGGCCGGGGCCGACCACCCGGCCTCGCCGGTGTCGGTCCCGCCGGCGTCCGCCGGGGAGGCCGGCGCGGCGGCCGCGGTCGGCGTCGGTCCGCCGGCGACCGCGGCGGCGACCGCGGCGGCGAGAACGGTCCTGCGGGACGGCTGTTCGGCTTGGCTCATGGGCGGAAGGACCCCCGAGGTCTCGGCGCGGCTGTCCGCCCACTATGGACGGCCGCGGGCGTCCCTTCCAGGACCGCCGTCCCGGCCACGCCCACGGACGACGGACCGAACCACCGGTGTGGGCGTACGGACGTAGACTTCCGGGCCGTGCCGACGCCTCAGCCGCCTCCCCCACCGTCTCGCCCGTCGCGCCTCCTCCTCCCGCATCCCCCTCCTCCCCCACCAGGACCCGCCATCCGCCAGCTCGCCTCCCGGCTCCGCCGCCTGCCGCCGTCCTGCGGACCGGTCCGCCTGATCGCCGTCGACGGACACGCCGGCTCGGGGAAGTCCACCTTCGCCGCGGCGCTGGCCGAGGCGCTCGGCGGCGCGCCGGTGCTGCACCTCGACGACTTCGCCTCTCACGACGAGCTGTTCGCGTGGACCGGGCGGCTGCTCGGCCAGGTGATCGAACCGCTCGGCCGCGGCGAGCAGGCGCGCTACACCCCCTACGACTGGCGCGCCCGCCGCTTCGGCCGGCCGCAGCCGTTGCCCGCCGGCCCCGTCGTCCTGCTGGAGGGGGTCGGCGCGGGCCGGCGCGCCCTGCGGCCCGCTCTGGCGTGCCTGCTGTGGATGGACCTTCCGGCGGAGGAGGCGTGGGCGCGCGGCCGATCGCGGGACGGGGAGGAGCAGCGGGAGTTCTGGGACGGATGGGTGCCGGCCGAAGTCGGCCACTTCGCCGAGGACCCGTCGCGCCCCTACGCCGACTTGCTGGTACGACAGCTGCGGGAGGGATACGAGGTGCTGAGGGGGCCGCGGGGAAAGTCTGGTCCGCACCAGGATGTCACCCACCGTGAGGGACCATCCGCCATGTGGTGAACCTGTGAAGGCTCTTGCGCTCGAACTTCGCCAAGTGCTCCAACTCCGCTTGACCGGCGGCCCGTACAGGTCTTACGTTCTCGGTATGCGGCATCGAAGCCGCTCTCGGACGCGAAGCCCCCGGTTGTTCCCCCGTGATCGGGGGCTTCGTTCTGTCCTCTTCCGGTTCCGTTCCCCCTCTTCCCGGGCGCGACGCGGCACCGTTCGCTCACCCTGGGTCACGGTTCGCTGTGCGCCCCGTGTGCTCCCACCTCGTGGAACGGCCCGTGCGGCACCCTACGGCGGGCGACGCCCACGCAGGTACGATGCCTTCGGTGCGACCTGGACGACTGCTGCGCGCACCTTGCAACTCCGGTCCGCGGCACAGCGGTTCGACCAAGGCAGCCGACGGGCGACGGCCCGGCGGCAGACCGACGGGGCACGGTTTGTGGGGGACGTGATGGACTTCGGCACGCAGGGCCCCGAGGCCCCGGCCGACCTGGCCTGGCTGCGAGGCGTGGACGCCTACACCATGGGCGCGTATCCGCAGGCGGAGGAGGAGTTCCGCACCGCGGTGCGGATCGACCCCGGGATGGCCGACGGCTGGCTCGGGCTGCACGCGCTGCGCGTCGACACGACGACCGCACTGCTGCGGATGTTCCGTCACCGCGACCGCTTCGGCGAGCAGCGGACCCGGCACCGCCGCACCCTCAACTCCTGGTACTGGCTGGGCTGGTGGGTGCAGCCGGTGCTGGAGAGCCCGCGCGACCTGCTCCTCGCCCACGCCTCGCACTGGCTGGACGGCCGCCATGTGCCCGAGCTGGACCGGGCGCTCGCCGGACTCCCGCCCGTCGACGCCGACCATCAGGTCCGGTTCCTGCACGCCTGCCGCGCCTACCTGGTCAAGGACTGGGAGCAGCTGGTCCGGCACACCGATCCGCTCCTCGACGACTCCCTGCTGGGCATCGAGGCCGGTCTGTTCGGCGGGATGGCCCGGGTGCGCCTGGAGATGTACGGACAGGCGGAACCGCTGCTGTCGGCGGCCCTGATGCGCTGCCGCAGCGAACAGCCGCAGCGCAAGGAACTGCGCTACTGGCTGGCCCGGGCCCACGAGGGCACCGGCCGTTCGGCGGCCGCCCTCCCGCTGTACCGGGCGGTCCACCGTGTCGACGCCGCCTTCATGGACACCTCCGCCCGGCTCGCCGCGATCTCCGAGGGCGACGGATACGACGACGCGGCCGACCTCGCGGCGATCACGCTCACGGGGATCGGACAGGACGCGGTGGACGGGCCGGACGGCTTCGACCCGTTGTTCGGCACGGAGGGACGCGATCTGCGGCTCACCGAGCCCGTCGATCCGCCTCCTGTCGTCCCGCTGACGCCGGTGGCCGAGCCCGCCGTGCGGGCCACGAACCTCGTTCCCTCCCTACCGTTGCCCGCCGGGCCCACGGACCCCGTCCTCCTGGACGAGGCGCTCGCCGAGCTGGAGCGCATGGTGGGGCTGGAGCCGGTGAAACGCCAGGTCAAGGCGCTGTCCGCCCAGCTCAACATGGCTCGGCTACGGACCGGGCAGGGTCTTCCGGTGCAGCCGCCGAAGCGGCACTTCGTCTTCTCCGGACCGTCGGGCACCGGCAAGACCACGGTGGCGCGCATCCTCGGCCGGGTCTTCTACGCCCTCGGCCTGCTGGGCGGCGACCACCTCGTGGAGGCGCAGCGGGCCGATCTCGTCGGCGAGTACCTCGGCCAGACGGCCGTGAAGGCCAACGAGCTGATCGACTCGGCCCTCGGCGGGGTGCTCTTCGTCGACGAGGCCTACTCGCTGTCCAACTCCGGGTACGGCAAGGGCGACGCCTACGGCGACGAGGCGTTGCAGGTGCTGCTGAAGCGGGCCGAGGACAACCGGGACCACCTGGTGGTGATCCTGGCCGGCTATCCGGAGGGCATGGACCGGCTGCTCGCGGCGAACCCCGGACTGTCCTCCCGGTTCACGACCCGCGTCGACTTCCCTTCCTACCGGCCCCTGGAGCTCACCTCCATCGGAGAGGTGCTGGCCGGGGAGAACGGCGACGCGTGGGACGAGGAGGCGCTGGACGAGCTGCGCTCGATCGCCGGGCACGTCGTCGACCAGGGGTGGATCGACGAGCTCGGCAACGGGCGGTTCCTGCGGACGCTGTACGAGAAGAGCTGCGCCTACCGGGATCTGCGGCTGTCGACCTACCCCGGCGCGCTGACCCGGGACGACCTGTCGACACTGCGGCTTCCGGACCTGATGCAGGCGTACGGCGAGGTGCTGTCGGGGAGGGGCCCGCAGGATCCGTCGGGAAGGTGACGGACCTGCAGGCCCGCTCTCAGCTCACCAGCGCCTGCTCCGCCCCGTCGCTCACGGACGGCTCCGTCAGCCGCACCTCGGCGACATCCCGGTGCGCCGGGTCGGTGACCTCGCCCACCAGGAGTTCCAGCACGTCCTCCAGGGCGACCAGGCCCAGGACCCGGCCGGAGGCGTCGGCGACCTGCGCCAGATGGGTCGCCGCCCGGCGCATCACCGTCAGCGCGTCGTCCAGCGGCAGTTCGGACCGGAGCTTGGTCATCGGACGCCACACCTGCTGGGGCACCGCCCGCTCGGAGTCCTCCAGGTCGAGGACGTCCTTCACGTGCAGGTAGCCCATGTAGGCGCCGTTCTCGGCGGCCACGGGGAAGCGGGAGTAACCGGTGCGGGCGGTCAGCTCCACGATCTCGCCCGGGGTGACCGACGGGCTGACGGTGACCAGGGACTCGCGCCGGAGCAGCACGTCGGTCACCGGTCGGGAGCCCAGCTCCAGCGCGTCCTCCAGCCGTTCGCGCTCCTCGGGGTCGAGCAGGCCGGCCTGACCGGAGTCCTCCAGCAGCCGGTTGAGCTGCTCGCTGGTGACGACCGCCTCGACCTCGTCCTTGGGCTCGACGTGGAAGAGCCGCAGGATGCCCCGGGCGCACGCGCCGAGGGCCACGGTGATCGGCCGGCAGACCCGGGCGAAGGCGACCAGGCCCGGGCTCAGCCACAGCGCGGCCTTCTCGGGGGCCGCCATGGCCAGGTTCTTCGGCACCATCTCGCCGATGACGAGGTGGAAGAAGACCACGGCCGCGAGAGCTATGACATAGCCGAGCGGATGGATCGTCCCGTGCGGGAGGTGGATCCACTCGAACAGCGGCTCCAGCAGTTCGGCGACCGTCGGCTCGGCGACCGCGCCCAGGGTGAGGGAGCAGACGGTGATGCCGAACTGGGCCGCCGCCATCATCTGCGGCAGGCGCTCCAGACCGTAGAGGACCTGGCGGGCCCGCGCGGTGCCCAGGGGCTCGATCTGGCTGCGGCGGACCGAGACGAGGGCGAACTCGGCGCCGACGAAGAAGCCGTTGGCGAGCACGAGCAGCGCGGCGAAGACGAGTTGCAGGGCGCTCATCGGGCGACCTCCACGACCTGGCCGGTGCGCACCAGCCGGACCCGTTCGGCACGGTAGTGGCCGATCCGGCGCACGGAGAGCCGCCAGCCGGGCAGCTCGGCCCGGTCCCCGACGGCCGGGATGCGGCCGAGGAGGTCGGCGACGAGGCCGGCGACCGTCTCGTACGGCCCTTCGGGGACCTCCAGGCCTATGCGCTGCAGGGTGTCGACGCGGCAGCTGCCGTCCACGTCCCAGGCGGGCCGGCCGTCCTCGGGCGGGGCCGCGGCGAGCTCCGGGGCGTCCTGGCCGTCGTGCTCGTCGCGGACCTCGCCGACGATCTCCTCGACGATGTCCTCCAGGGTGACCACTCCGGCCGTGCCGCCGTACTCGTCGACGACGACGGCGATGGGCTGCTCGCTGCGCAGCCGGGCCAGCAGGGGCTGCACGGGCAGGGTCTCGGGGACCAGCAGCGCCGGACGGGCGATCCGGGCCACCGGGGTGCGCAGCCGGTCGTGGACCGGGACCGCCAGGGCGTCCTTGAGGTGCGCCATGCCGACGACCTCGTCGATCCTCTCGCGGTAGACCGGGAACCGGGACAGGCCGGTGGCGCGGGTCAGGTTGACCACGTCCTCGGCGGTGGCCGTCGACTGCAGGGCGCTGACCCTCACGCGGGGGGTCATGACGTGCTGCGCGGTCAGCTCGGCCAGCGACAGGGTCCGCACGAAGAGGTCGGCCGTGTCCTGTTCGAGCGCGCCGGCCTGGGCCGAGTGGCGGGCCAGGGAGACCAGCTCGCCGGGGGTGCGCGCGGAGGCCAGCTCCGCGGTGGGCTCGACGCCCAGGGCACGCACCAGCCGGTTGGCGACGGTGTTCAGGGCCGCGATCACCGGCCGGAAGAGGCGGGAGAAGCCGGCCTGCGGGCCCGCGACGAAGCGCGCGACCTGCAACGGCTTGGACACCGCCCAGTTCTTGGGCACCAGCTCCCCGATCACCATCTGCACGGCGGAGGCCAGCAGCATCCCGACGACCACGGCGACACCGGAGACGGCGCCGCCGGGGACGCCGATCGCGGTGAACGGGCCGTGCAGGAGCTCCGCGAGCGCCGGTTCGGCGAGCATGCCGACGACGAGCGAGGTGATGGTGATGCCGAGCTGGGTGCCGGAGAGCTGGAAGGACAGTTCCTTCAGCGACTCGACGACCGTACGGGCCCGTCGGTCGCCCTCGGCGGCGGCCTTCTCGGCGTCCGGGCGCTCGACCGTGATGAGGCCGAACTCGGCGGCGACGAAGAAGCCGTTGGCGAGGATGAGCAGGAACGCGGCTGCCAGGAGCAGCAGGGGCATGGTCATGATGCCGCCGCCTGCGAACCAGGTCGGACAGGGGCGGCGCAGGTACTACAGGACGAACCGTCCATCGCCGGAGGGAGTCACTCCTCGGGTAGCAGGAACCCCCGTGAGCCCGGCAGGGCACGACAGGGGCGCAGGCGCCGGGGCAGCGCCTCCGTCACCAGATTAATCAAGACAGGGCCTCGAACGGCAGGGCGGCCGGCCCCGAGTCAGCCCCGATCTTGTTCCGGGGGCGTCTCGGGGTCCCGGACCGACCGGGCTTCCGCGAGCGCCCGCAGGCTGCGCGCGTCGGCGATGGCCTGCTGCTTGTCGATGCCGGGCTGGATGCCGAGGGCGGGCAGACTGGTGCCGTCGCTGAGGTCGAGGAAGACCCAGGGATCGCCCGGGCGGAGGTTCACCCGGAGGATCTGCGCCCACTCCAGCCGCCGCCGGCCGGCGATGTTCACGACGGTGACGCCGGCCTCGTCGGCGACGACCCGCACCCGGGCCAGCTGGGCCAGCACCCAGAAGATGAGGGCGCCGGTGAGGATGAAGCTGAGCCGCTCCCCGGGGCCGAGCTGCTCGAGCAGCATCGCCACGGCGGAGATGACGACGAGGATCACCACCCCGGCGGTGAGCAGCACCGCGCGGGTGCGGCCGGGCCGGAAGGTGACGGGGAGGGTGGGCAGGTCGCCGCCCGCGAGATCGGACATGTTCCCTGGGGTGTTCAGAGCCGGCAGGCGTGGATGGCCGTGGTCAGGATGGCACGGGCGCCGATGTCGTACAGGTCGTCCATGATCCGCTGGGCCTCCTTGGCCGGGACCATGGCGCGGACGGCGACCCAGCCCTCGTTGTGCAGCGGGGAGACGGTCGGCGACTCCAGGCCCGGGGTCAGCGCGACGGCCTTCTCCAGCTGCTCGACGCGGCAGTCGTAGTCCATCATCACGTAGGTCCGCGCGACCAGGACGCCCTGGAGGCGGCGCAGGAACTGCTGGACCTTCGGCTCGGCGGCGTCCTCGGCGTCCGCGCCGGTGCGGCGGATGACGACGGCCTCGGACTTCATGATCGGGTCGCCGAAGACCTCCAGGCCGGCGTTGCGCAGCGAGGTGCCGGTCTCCACGACGTCAGCGATGACCTCGGCGACGCCCAGTTCGATGGCCGTCTCGACCGCGCCGTCGAGGTGGACGACGGATGCGTCGACGCCCTGCTCGGCCAGGTGCTTGGCGACGATGCCCTCGTAGGAGGTCGCGATCGTGCGGCCCTTGAGGTCGTCCAGGCCGTTCGCCGTGCCCGGCTTGGCGGCGAAGCGGAAGGTGGAGCGGGCGAAGCCGAGGGGGAGGATCTCCTCGGCTTCGGCGGCGGAGTCGACCAGCAGATCGCGGCCGGTCACGCCGATGTCCAGACGGCCGGAGGAGACGTAGATCGCGATGTCGCGGGGGCGCAGGTAGAAGAACTCGACGTCGTTGACCGGGTCGACGATCCGCAGCTCCTTGGACTCGCGGCGCTGCTGGTAGCCGGCCTCATGCAGCATCTCCCCCGCGGGGCCTGACAGGGAACCCTTGTTGGGGACGGCGATGCGCAGCATGAGGTCGGCTTCCTTCGCGTGGATCGTGCAGACGGGGCGGGTGGGTGCGGGCGGGTCCGGAGAGTGTTCTACAGATGGGCGTAGACGTCGTCCAGCGAGATTCCGCGGGCGACCATCATCACCTGAACGTGGTAGAGCAGCTGCGAGATCTCCTCGGCGGCCGCCTCCTTGCCCTCGTACTCGGCCGCCATCCAGACCTCGGCGGCCTCTTCGACGACCTTTTTGCCGATGGCATGGACGCCCTTCCCGACCAGTTCGGCGGTGCGGGAAGTGGCGGGGTCGCCATTGGCGGCCTTCTGCTGGAGCTCGGTGAAGAGCTCCTCGAAAGTCTTGTTCGACATGGTGAGGTCAGCCTAGCCCGAAGACCGGGCGGGTCAGTGCCAGGGTTCGGATACTGAGCGCAGGATGGCGGCGGTGGCCACCGCCGCCGTCACCGCCTCGTGTCCCTTGTCCTCGTTGGAGCCCTCCAGGCCGGCCCGGTCCAGGGCCTGCTCCTCGGTGTCGCAGGTGAGGACGCCCATGCCGACGGGGACGCCGGTCTCGACGGAGACCTGGGTGAGGCCGTGGGCGACGCCCTGGCACACGTACTCGAAGTGCGGTGTGCCGCCGCGGATGACGACGCCGAGGGCGACGATCGCGTCGTATCCGCGTCCGGCCAGCACCTTGGCCACGACCGGGAGTTCCCAGCTGCCGGGGACCCGCAGCAGGGTCGGCTCGTCGATGCCGAGGTCGTGCAGGGCGCGCAGCGCGCCGTCGACCAGACCGTCCATCACCTTCTCGTGCCACTGCGCCGCGATGACGGCGACCCGGAGGTCACCCACATTGCGTACGGACAGTTCCGGTGCGCCCTTGCCGCTCACGTCTCTCCTCTTGCCTTTCGTGCGGTGCCGACTTGCGTTACTGGTTGCCGCAGGGGGACACGGGGACCGCGTCCAGCCAGGGCAGGTCGTGTCCCATCCGGTCCCGCTTGGTGCGCAGGTAGCGGATGTTGTGCTCGCCCGCCTGCACGGGCATGGGCTCGCGCCGGGTGACCTCGATGCCATGCCGGACGAGCGCCTCGGTCTTCTCGGGGTTGTTCGTCATCAGGCGGACGCTGCGCACGCCGAGGTCGTCGAGGATCTGCGCGCCGGCCCCGTAGTCGCGGGCGTCGGCGGGCAGGCCCAGCTCCAGGTTGGCGTCGAGGGTGTCGTGGCCCTGCTCCTGGAGCTCGTACGCCCGCAGCTTGGACAGCAGGCCGATGCCCCGGCCCTCGTGCCCGCGCAGGTAGACCATCACGCCCCGGCCCTCGCTCTGGATGCGCTGCAGGGACGCGTCGAGCTGGGGGCCGCAGTCACAGCGCTGGGAGGCGAAGATGTCGCCGGTGAGGCACTCGGAGTGGACGCGGACCAGGACGTCCTCGCCGTCGCCGATGTCGCCGTGGACGAGGGCGACGTGCTCGACGCCGTCCACGGTGGAGCGGTAGCCGTAGGCGGTGAACGTGCCGTGGACGGTGGGCAGCCGGGTCTCGGCCTCGCGGCGCACGGTGGGCTCGGAGCCGCGGCGGTAGGCGATCAGGTCCTCGATGGAGATGATCGTCAGCCCGTGCTTGCGGGCGAAGGGGATGAGTTCCGGCAGCCGCAGCATCCGGCCGTCCTCGCCGGCGATCTCGACGATCGCGCCGGCCGGCCGCAGCCCCGCGAGACGGGCCAGGTCGACGGCCGCCTCGGTGTGGCCGTTGCGGGTCAGCACGCCGCCGGGCTGGGCGCGCAGCGGGAAGATGTGGCCGGGCCGGACGAAGTCCGCCGGCTGGGCGTCGCCGCTCGCCAGCAGCCGGAGGGTGGCGGCGCGGTCGGCGGCGGAGATGCCGGTGGTCACTCCGTGGGCCGCGGCGGCGTCCACGGACACCGTGAAGGCGGTCTTCATCGACTCGCTGTTGTCGTCGACCATCTGCGGGAGGCGCAGACGGTCCAGCTCGTCGCCCTCCATGGGGGCGCAGATCAGCCCGCGGCACTCGCTCATCATGAAGGCGACGATCTCGGGGGTGATCTTCTCGGCGGCGACGACGAGGTCGCCCTCGTTCTCGCGGTCCTCGTCGTCGACGACCACGATCGGGCGGCCGGCCGCGATGTCGGCCACGGCCTGCTCGACGGGGTCCAGCGAGAGGTCCTCGAACCCGTCGGGGCTGAAGAGGATGGGCGCTGTGCTCATGCCGGCGCTCCTTCCAGAGCGGGTTGCGAGGCCTTGCGGGAGCGCAGCCACCAGTCACGCATGCCCCACAGGACGAGCGCGCCGTAGATGACGTACACGAAGCCGGAGAAGGCGTAGCCGTTGGCGAAGTTGAGGGGGACGCCGACGACGTCGACGAGGAGCCAGGCGATCCAGAACTCGACCATGCCGCGCGCCTGGGCGTACATGGCCACGACGGTGCCGACGAAGATGTAGGCGTCCGGCCAGGGGTCCCAGGACAGGGACGGGTGGGCCTTGAACAGCAGGGCCACGGCGACCGTTCCGGCGGCGGCGGCGCCGAGCATGGCCGCGCGCTCGGCCCAGGTGGCGAAGCGCGGGGTGATCTGGCCGTCCGCGGACCGCCCCCTGCTGCGGTTCCACTGCCACCAGCCGTACAGGGCGACCACCATCACGACCACCTGCTTGCCGGCGCTGCCGGCCAGATGACCGTAGAAGGCGACGAAGAGGACGAGGCCGGAGAGGAACTGCACGGGCCAGGTCAGCAGCGAGCGGCGCCAGCCGAGCGCCAGCGTGATCAGACCGAGGATGTTGCCGATCATGTCCGACCGGATGATGTGCTGGTCGAACATGACGAAGGCTTCGGAGTTCAGCCAGTTCACCGGGCCGCTCCCGGTGTGCCGGCCGTGCCCTGAGTGCTCGCCAGCAGCCGCTCGACGTACTTGGCGACGATGTCCACTTCGAGGTTGACCGGGTCGCCGGGCTGCTTGAGGCCGAGCGTGGTCAGGGCGAGGGTGGTGGGGATGAGACTGACGGTGAAGTGGTCGGGGCCGGCGTCGACGACCGTCAGGCTGATGCCGTCGACCGTGATGGAGCCCTTCTCGACGACGTACCGGGCGAGGCCGTCGGGCAGGGAGATCTTGACGATCTCCCAGTTCTCGGAGGGCCGGCGCTCCACCACCGTGCCGGTGCCGTCGACATGTCCCTGCACGATGTGCCCGCCGAGGCGGTCGCCGACGGCGGTGGGGCGTTCGAGGTTGACGCGGGAGCCGACACCGAGGGCGCCGAGGCTGGAGCGGTTCAGGGTCTCCGCCATGACGTCGGCGGTGAACTCGTCGCCCTCGTGCTCGACGACGGTGAGACAGACCCCGTTCACGGCGATGGAGTCGCCGTGCTTCGCGCCGTCGGTCACGACGGGGCCGCGCAGCCGGAAGCGGGAGGCGTCGCCGAGATTCTCGACGGCGGTGACCTCACCCAGCTCTTCGACGATTCCGGTGAACACTTCCCGGGTCCTCCTGCCTCTTCGGGCACGGACTCCGGGGCCTGTCGATGACGACAGCAGCTACGGGCAACGGCACCGGGGGCGACGCCGAACGTGCTCGTCCGCGGACGAGCACGAATACGGCGGCGCGCACGAATGCCCGCCCGCCGCGCACTGCCTCCCATCCGGACTTTAACCGTCGGTCCAGGAATTTCACCTGGTCAACCGGCCGCTGGAAGCGGCCGGGTCGCGGACTGTAACCGCCGGTTCGGACTTTCACCGACCCCGGAGTGCGCTGCTTTAGGTACAGGGCCAGTGTGCCACGCCGGATCCAGGTCCATACAGGTGAAGTGTGTGGGGTGGCTCACAGAACGTCGCCGTGCTGTCCATCGGCGTCACCATCTCCGTTGGTCCACCCCTCTTGACGCTTTGGTCTAGTCCTTTCTAGGGTCGACGGGTCGGCCCGGTGGCGGTGACGACGGCCCTTGCCCGCCGCCGGGTCTCCTTTTACGGCCGGCCGCGAGCACCGAAGCGTTCCACGCGTCCGCAGATCACCTGGCGACCCGCATCCGTCGCCGCCCCGGCCCCGGCAGGCCGCGCGCCTCCCGCTCGGCGCCTCCGAAGAGTTCGTCCTGCGCCGACTCGCGGGCCGTGAGCAGGGCCCCGCGCAGGACGGCGCCGCCGCCCAGAGCGCTGGGGCGCACCTCCGTGGGCAGGGGCGCCATCAGGCGGAGCCGCCGCGCCACCCGGAGCGCCAGCTCGCCGCCGCCGGCCTGACCGAGCTCACCGCCGAGCACCACACAGCCGGGGTCGAGGACGGCGACGACGGAGGCGACCCCGACGGCCAGACGGTCGGCCAGGGCGTCGAGGAACCGGTCGGAGGCGGCGGCGGGCAGGCGGTCGGCGGGGGCCGCGCGCACCGCGTCCACCGCCCGGCGCACCAGTTCCGCCGCCACCGGCTCGCCGGCGCGGGCCCGTGCCGTCAGGCCGTGCTCCCCCGCCAGGGCGGTGACCGCCGCCGAGCCGGCCAGGGAGTGGAAGCCGCCCTCGCACCCGGTGGCCGAGGGCAGGCCGTCGGTCCCGGGGACCGGGAGGAAGCCGATCTCGCCGGTGCCGCCGGAGGCCCCCCGGCGCAGGGCGCCGTCCAGGACGACGGCCGCGCCGGTGCCGTGTCCGAGCCAGAGCAGGACGAAGGTGTCGCGGTCCTGGGCGCCGCCCTCGCGCTGTTCGGCCAGGGCGGCGAGGTTGGTCTCGTTCTCGACGTGCGCGCGGGCGTCCGGGAACCGTTGCTGCAGGGCGGCCACCAGCCGGCGGTGCCATGCGGGCAGCCCGCTGGAGTCACGCAGTTCGCCGCTCACCGGGTCGATCAGGCCGGGCGCGCCGACGCACAGGGTGTGCAGCCGGTCGGCCCCCGCCTCGTTCGCCGCCCGTTCGACGAGCGCGACCGCCCGCTCGACGGCCGTCCCGGTGCCGGTGTCGCCGCCGATCGGCACGGCCCCCTCGGCGAGCACCCGCCCGACGAGGTCGGAGACGAGCACCGCGACCCCCTCGGTCCGCACGTCCAGCGCGGCCAGGTGGGCGCGGTCGGCGACGATGCCGTAGAGCTTCGCGTTCGGGCCGCGGCGCTGCTCGCCCGCCTCCCCGGCGACCTCGATCAGTCCGGAGGCGGTGAGGCGTTCGACGAGGTCGGCGACCGTGGGCCGGGAGAGACCGGTGAGCTGTTTCAACTGCCCCGCCGTCAACGGGCCCTGGTGTTGCAGCAGCCGCAGGGCGAGCCGGTCGTTGATGGCCCGGGCGGTGCTCGGGGATGCGGGCATGGCGGGAATCCTCCCACGGCGGAGGGGGACTCGGTCGACGGATCGCGACCAGGCGCCCTATTTATCAGGCAGGGTTCCTGATAGTTTACGACGGCATCGCGGCGGCGCGGTGCGGACCCGGAGAGGGCGGAGCATGAGCGGAGCGGTCGACGTGGTGCACACACCGGCGGATGTACGGCGCGCGCGGTACGCCGTCGGGGCCGTGTTCACCGTGCACGGCGCGGTCACCGGCTCGTTCGCCACCCGGGTGCCGTGGATCCAGGACCACGCCGACGTCTCCACCGGACAGCTCGGGTTCGCCCTCGCGTTCACCGCGTTCGGCGCGGCCTGCGCGATGCCGCTGGCCGGCTCGATCACCCATCGCTTCGGCAGCCGGGCGGCACTGCGCGCCCTGCTCGCCCTGTGGACGCTGGCGCTGGTGCTGCCCGCCCTCGCGCCGAACCTGCCGGTCCTGTGCCTGGCGATGTTCACCTACGGAGCGGCCGCGGGCATGGCGGACGTCGCGATGAACGCCCTCGGCGTCGAGGTGGAACGGCTGCTCGACAGGTCGGTCATGTCGGGGCTGCACGGGATGTGGAGCGCGGGCGCGCTGATCGGCTCGGCCGGCGGGACGCTCGCCGCGCACCTGGGCGCGGACGCGCGTCTGCACCATGTGCTCGCGTCGGCGGTGCTCACCGCGTGCGGACTGGTGGTCTGCCGATGGGTGCTGGACATCAGGCCCAGCGAGGACGAGGAGCCGCCGCCGCGGTTCGCGCTGCCGCCCCGCTCGGCACTGCTGATCGGCGCGGTCGGGTTCTGCGCGGTGTTCGCGGAGGGGGCGAGCCTGGACTGGTCGGCCGTGTACCTGCGCGACCGGCTCGCGTCCTCGGCCGGGGTCGCGGCGGCCTGCACGACCGGCTTCATGTTCACCATGGCGGTGGCCCGGATCGCGGGAGACGCCGTCGTGAACCGGTTCGGGACGGTGCGCACCGTGCGCGCCGGGGGCGTGCTGGCCACGCTCGGCGGGCTCCTGATCGTCGTCTCGGGTCAGCCGGCGGTGGCGATCGGCGGGTTCGCGCTGATGGGGCTGGGCATCGCGGTCGTCGTGCCGCTGTGCTTCGCCGCCGCCGGCCACAGCGGCCCCAACCCCAGCCAGGCCATCGCGGGCGTCGCGACCATCACGTACACCTCGGGACTGATCGCGCCCAGCCTGATCGGCGGGGTGGCGCAGGCGACCAGCCTGACGGTGTCGTTCGTCGTCGTGACGGTGCTCGCGTGCGGGCTGGTGGCCTTCGCCGGGGTGCTGCGCGGCGGTGAGCGCAAGGGAGCGAAGGTCAGTCCGCGGGCCGCAGCAGTGCCCGACCCCCGGTCCTGAAGGTCTCGCTCCACGGCGCGGGGCGCATGGTCGCCGGGTCCAGCCGGACGAGGACCCGTTCGCCGCGCGCGTAGGTCAGCGTCCCGTCCGTCGAGCAGAACCGGAAGCCGTAGGTCAGGCCGGTGGTGCCGAGCCGCTCCAGCCACAGGTGCACGGCGTACGCACCCGGCTTGGTGACCGGGGCCTCGTAGCTGACGCGCAGTTCCCTGACGGCGTTGCAGGCATCGCCGGCCGTGGCCCAGTCGCCCTCGAAGCGGACGCCGTGCTCCTGCCACAGCTCGGTCCAGGCGCGTTCGACCATCAGCGGGTAGCGGGCGTTGTGGAGCAGCCCGAGCGCGTCCAGGTCGTCGAAGTGGACGGTGACCGGGACGAGCCGGCCGTACGACACGGCGGGGGCGGGCGGGGCTTCGGCGGTCACGGCGGGCACTCCTGCGCATGTATGGGGCAACGACCTCCATCCTAAGCCGCCGCTAAGCGGTCGCTCATCGCCGTCCCGCACGGGAGGATGACCGGGACAGCCGCCCCCTCAGGAAAGCGAACCCGCACCATGGATCTTGGCGTCCGCTGGAAACTGCACGGCGACGGACGCACTCCGGCGCCCGGCGCGGTGGTCCGCCCCGACGAACGGCTGTCGTGGCCGCGCACGGCCGGCCTCGGCGCCCAGCACGTGGTGGCGATGTTCGGGGCGAGCTTCGTGGCGCCGGTCCTCATGGGCCTGGACCCCAACCTCGCCATCATGATGTCCGGGGTCGCGACCGTCGTCTTCCTGCTCGCGACCCGCGGCCGGGTGCCCAGCTACCTCGGGTGCTCGCTGTCGTTCGTGGGCGTGGCGGCGGTCATCCGGGCGCAGGGCGGCACGAGCGCCACCGTCACGGGGGCGGTGTTCGTCGTCGGGGTCGCGCTGTTCGGCGTCGGGCTGGCCGTACAGCGCTTCGGGGCCCGGATCATCCACGCCGCGATGCCGCCGATCGTGACGGGCGCGGTGGTGATGCTGATCGGCTTCAACCTGGCCCCGGTCACCGCGTCGACCTACTGGCCGCAGGACCAGTGGACGGCGCTGCTGGTGATGACGTTCACGGCCGCGGCGGTGGTCTGTCTGCGCGGGTTCTGGTCCCGCATCGCCATCTTCCTCGGGCTCGTCCTCGGCTACGCCCTGTCGTGGGCGTTCGACCGGATCTTCGGCCGGATCCACTCCGCCGACGCGAGCGGCAAGGTCACCGACCACTGGCGGCTCGACCTGTCCGGCGTCGGTCACGCCGACTGGATCGGCCTGCCGTCCTTCCACGGCCCGTCCTTCGACTGGTCGGCGATCCTGGTGGCCCTGCCGGTCGTCATCGCGCTGGTCGCGGAGAACGCCGGGCACGTCAAGGCGGTCGGCGAGATGACCGGTGACAACCTCGACGACCGGCTGGGCACGGCGATCTCCGCCGACGGCGTCGGCTCGATGCTGTCCACCGCCCTCGGCGGGCCGCCCAACACGACCTACTCCGAGAACATCGGCGTCATGGCCGCCACCCGCGTCTACTCGACGGCCGCCTACTGGGCCGCCGCCGGGTTCGCCCTGCTGTTCGGCCTGTGTCCGAAGTTCGGCGCGATCGTCGCCGCCATCCCCGGCGGCGTCCTCGGCGGGATCACCGTCATCCTGTACGGCATGATCGGCCTGCTCGGGGCGCAGATCTGGCTCAACGCCGGCGTCGACCTGCGCAACCCGCTGAATCTGGTGCCGGCCGCGGCGGGCATCATCATCGGCGTCGGCAACGTCACGATGACGTTCACCGACACCTTCTCGCTGAGCGGCATCGCGCTCGGCACCGTCGTCGTCGTCACCGGCTACCACGCGCTGCGCGCGTTCGCGCCCGCCCACCTCAGGACGCAGCGGCCGCTGCTGGACGAGGGCACCAGCAGCTACGACGACGCCGGTTCCTAGACGTTGCGACGGCCCGAACCGCCCGCCGGGCCCGCCGGGCCGGTCGCTGCCGCGCCCCTCCTTTGGCGGCCCGGGACGGCGGCCGCCGTTGCGGTCACCCCGCCGAGCCGCGCCGGTCGGCCCCCGGCGCGGGGGCGTCCCCCGTTCCGGGGAAGCCTCGGGCCCGCCGGCACACGGGCGGGTCCAGGACTGCGACCCTGCCCCCATGCCGCAATCGCAACAGTGCAGTCCCCCCGCCGAGCCGGGCGTCGACACGACCGCCGACCCGTTCGGCGCGAGCGTCGACGACGTGCTCGCCCGGATGCGCGCCCTCGACGCGACCCTGCCTCCCCAGGACGGGGTCGCGGTCTTCAACCGCGTCTACCTGGCGGTGACCCAGGAGGTCGACCGGCGCATCGACCGGGGCCGGTTCCCGGACCCGCGAGCCGCGAGCACGCTCGACGTACGGTTCGCGCAGCGCTACCTGGACGCCGTCGACCCGGCGCAGTCGGAGAGGCGCGCACCGGCCTGCTGGCGTCCGCTGCTGGAGTTCCGCCGCCATCCCGGCGTGCGGCCGCTGCAGTTCGCGCTCGCCGGCGTCAACGCCCACATCGGGCACGACCTCGCGCTCGCCGTCGTGGACGCCTGTCGCGCCCTCGGCTGCGAACCGGCCGAGCTGGAGGACGAGTTCGACCGCGTGGGCGATCTCCTCGTCTCGCTGGAGGAACGCGTCCGCGAAGAGCTGATGCCGGGGCCCGACCTGTTGCAGATCGCCGATCCGCTCACCCACCTGCTCGGCTCCTGGAGCCTGGAACGGGCCCGGGACGCCACCTGGACGGCGGCCCGGGCCCTGTGGGTGCTGCGCCGACTCCCGGACGTGGCCCAGGAGTTCACCGAGCGGCTCGACACGGCCGTCGGCTTCGCGGGGCGGATGATGCTCACCCCGCTGTGAGGTTCCGGAGGGGAACCTCAGTCCTCCGGCAGCTCCACCGGCGCGATCTCGTCGTACACGTCGCCCGGCCCCGGGTTGGTCGCGTCGGTCGTCCCGCCGAAGTGGTGCATCACGCCCCAGACCGCGTTCAGCGCGGTCTGGACGGCGCCCTCGGCCCAGCCGGCCGTCCAGGAGATGTCGTCGCCGGCCAGGAAGATGCCCCGCTTGTCCTCGGGCAGCCGGTCCTGCATGAAGTGCGTGAACAGCCGCCGCTGGTAGCGGTAGTGGCCGGGCAGGTTGGCCTTGAACGCGCCCATGAAGTAGGGCTCGTTTTCCCAGGAGACGGTCACCGGGTTGCCGATGACGTGCTTTCTGATGTCGACCTTCGGGTAGATCTCGCCGAGCGACTTCAGCATGACCTCCATCCGCTCGTTCGCGGAGAGCGGCAGCCACTTCAGGCTGTCGTCGCACCAGGTGTAGGACAGGCAGATGACGGCCGGCTTGTCGGGGCCGTCGTCGAGCAGGTAGGTCCCGCGCGTCATCCGGTCGGTGAGCGTCATCGACATGACGTCCCGCCCGGTCTCCTCGTCCTTGTCCAGCCAGAACGGCCGGTCCACGGGAACGAACAGCTTCGAGCTCTCCATGTAGTGGGTGCGCTCGATCGCCGTCCAGTGGTCGATCGGGAAGAGCGAGTCGTCGCAGGCGATCTTCGAGAGCAGCATCCAGGACTGGGCGGTGAAGATCGCCGCCCAGTAGGTGCGGATGTCGCCGACCGCGTCGGTCACCGTGATCCGGTTCCCGGCGGTGCGGTGCAGCCGGGTCACGGCCGGACGGGGCTCGCCGCCCTCGTGCAGGCTCGCCAGCGAGGTGCCGTACGGCCAGTGGACGATCTTCTGCGGCTCGCGCTCCCAGAGCCGCAGCGGGAGCTGCTGGCTGCCGCCGACGATCCCGCGGTGGTGGTCGTCGGCCTCGGTGTAGACGACCCGCAGGATCTCCAGGATGGAGTTGGGGAAGTCGGTGTCCCAGCCGCCCGTGCCGAAGCCGACCTGGCCGAAGATCTCGCGGTGCCGGAAGGACCGGAACGCCTCGGAGTCGCAGAGGAAGCCGTAGAAGGTCTGGTTGTCGAGCTTCTCGACGAGCTTCGCCCAGATCTCGCGGATGCGCGGCACGTCGCGCTCGCGCATGGCCTGGTTCATGTCGGAGAAGTCCGCGCCCTCTTCCAGGCACTTGTTCCAGGCCGCGGCGACGTCGCGGTAGACCTGCGGAAGGTCGTCGATCGTCTCGGCGTAGTGCGACTCGCCCTTGAGGTCGACGACCGTCGAAGGGGTCACCTCGGCGAGCGGGTTGGGGAACGGGCGGGTCCGCAGGCCCACCAGGTCGATGTAGTGCTGCAGCGCCGTGGAGGACGGCGGAAAGCGCATCGCGCCCATCTCCGCGGTGAGCGAGGGGTCGCAGCCGTCGAAGCCGACGGTGCGCAGCCGCCCGCCGATCTCGTCGGCCTCGTAGACGACCGGCTTGAGGCCCATCTTCATCAGCTCGTAGGCGGCCACGACGCCCGACAGCCCGCCGCCGATGACGGCGACCTCGGTGCCGTGCTCGGTCGCGGGGATCTGGCCGAGGCCCGCCGGATGGGCGAGGAAGTCGTCGTACGCGTAGGGGAAGTCCGGGCCGAACATGGTGATCGGCGGCTGCTGCTCGTCTGCGTGCTCGACGGCGTTGGGCACGGTGGACGTCATGGGGTGCGGACTCCTTGCGGCGGGGACGAACGGGGTGGAGGAACGGCGGGGGTTCAGACCAGGGACCCGTAGAGGCCGGGGCGGCGGTCGTGCAGATACGGGTTGGCGGCCCGGGAGGCCGCGAGGGCGACGGGGTCGGCGTCGGCGAACACCAGCTCCTCGTCGCGTCCGGCGCGGGCCCGGGCGACCCCGTCGGGCCCGGCCAGCGCGGACAGCCCGACGAACTCGAACTCCCCTTCCCGTCCGACCCGGTTGACGTAGGCGACGTACATCTGGTTCTCGAAGGCGCGCACCGGGATCACCGACTCGGCGACGAACTGGAAGGGGTGCATCTGCGCGGTCGGCACGACGAGCAGGTCGGTGCCGGCCAGGGCGTGGGCGCGCACGTTCTCCGGGAACTCGACGTCGTAGCAGATCATCAGGCCGACCGTGAGGCCGTTCAGTTCGGCCTGGACCACCGGCTGCCCGCCCGGGCGGAAGTGGTCGCGCTCGAAGCAGCCGAAGAGGTGGGTCTTGCGGTAGTTCGCGAGCCGGACGCCCTCGGCGGAGATCAGCTGGGCGGAGTTGAAGACCGTCTCGCCGTCGCGCTCGGGGTAGCCGTAGGCGAGGGCGAGCCCGTGCCGAGCGGCGATCTCGGCGACCGCGTCCGCGGAGTCCCCGTCGGCGGGCTCGGCGAGACGGGCGACGGCGTCGCCGATCGCGTACCCCGTGAGGAACAGCTCCGGGGAGACGAGCAGCCCGGCGCCCGCCGCGGCGGCGCGCTCCGCGGCCTCGTCGAGGACCTTGAGGTTCTCGACGACGGATCCGGGACGGCCGGAGCTCTGGAGCAGGGCGGTGCGCATGCGTGATCCTCACCGGGTACGAGGGGGCGTGGGGGCCGGGCGAAGGCCGTGGCGGGGCCGTTGTGGGGGCCACCTAGACGGTACGGTCGGCCGCGCGGACCGGACAAGAAGGAGCCGTTGCGCGCCGGTGAGCGGATCGTTGCGTGCGCGGGGGGTACGACGGCGATTCGTTGCGCACGCTCACCGCTTCCCCCTCCGAGCCGCCAGCGCCAGGGCCGTCACCAGGTACGGCAGCGCGCACAGGGCGAACACGGCGCCGTGACCGAAGGCCGGCCCGAGGAGCCCGTACGCGCCGTACACCCCGATGGTCACCAGCTCCGTGCCCAGGCCCGCCACCGAGGTCAGGGTGGCGCGGGCGCCGCCCTCGATGCGGTGCTGGAGCCGGACGTCCGCCAGGACCGTGGCGAGCTGGAAGCCGCCGAAGGCCAGGGCGACGAGGGCGATGCCGGCCGGCCTCCCCGTGAGCGCGCCGGCCGCCAGGGCGAGCGCCGCGCCCGCGAGGAGCGCGGCGAGCCCGGTGCGGCCGAGGCGTCCGGCCGCACCGGACAGCAGGCTGCCGGCCGTGACACCGGCCCAGATCAGCACGAGGAGGTAGGGGACGTCGGCGTCCCGGACGCCGGTCTCCCCCACCAGCAGCGGGGTGTACTCGTCGAGCGCGCCCCACACCGCCGTGACGGCCGGCACGAGCAGCAGGGCGCCCAGGACGGAACGGTCGGCGCGGACGTCGGCGAAGCCGGCCCGCTGGGCGGCCGCCCAGCCGTCGTGCCCGGACGGGGCGGCGGCCGGGGCGCGGTGCTCGGGGAAGCGGGTGGCGGCCACGGCGCACAGCAGGCTCGCCAGCACGCTGGCCGCGCCGACGGCCCGGTAGCCGCCGGCCGAGAGCACCGGCCCGGCCATTGCCGTCGCCGACATCACGGCCGCCTGGCCCAGCGCGTGCGCGCGGCCCATCAGCCGGGCGTACAGGTCCGCCGCGCCGGCCCGTTCCAGCTCCTCGTAGACCAGCGCCTCCAGCGCGCCGGAACCCAGCGCCCCGCGCGCTCCCCACAGGACGAAGCCGGCCGCGAAGGCCCAGTACGACGGGACGAGCACCCACAGCGCGAAGCCGGCCGCGCCCAGCAGCGGGCCGAGCCACAGCAGCAGCCGTCGGGACACGGCGTCGGCCCAGGCCCCGGAGGGGACCTCCAGCAGGACGCCGGTCAGCGACCACAGGACGAACAGGGAGGAGATCCGCCCCACGGACAGCCCGCTGTCGGCGAAGAGCAGCACGTAGACGGGGTAGAGCAGCACGAACTCGTCGAGGAACGCGTAGGCGTGGAGCGCGGCGGTCAGTCGACGGACGTCGGAGCCGGTCGTGGATCAATGTCGCCAGGTCATGGACACGATGCTAGCCGCGGTCCGTCCCGCCGCCCAGTGCGTTTCCCGCTCCCGGCCCCGGGCCCCCGGCGCACCGGCGCGAGGTCGGCCCCTCTTCCCCGGCCGGGCCGGCTCCCCGTGCCGGCGGCTCGTCATCGGCACGGCGGCCGCAGGACCGTCGTCCGGCCGATGCCGTCGGCGCAGGTCCGTCGGCGGGATGGCGAGCGCTGGTCAGGTGGGCGAGCCGGACGAGAAGCGGCGCAGCAGCGGGGAGAGCACCAGCACGGACTTCGTCCGCTCCACGAACGGCTCGCCGGCGATGCGTTCCAGGACGCGCTCGAAGTGGCGCATGTCGGAGGCGAAGACCTGGGCGACGGCGTCCGCCTCGCCGGTGACGGTGGACGCCGCCACGACCTCCTGGTAGCGCTCCAGGCCCCGCTGGATGGTCTCCGGGGAGGTGTTGCGCCGGCAGTAGATCTCGACGAACCCCTCGGTCTCCCAGCCGAGGGCCGCGGGGTCGACCCGTACGGTGAAGCCGGTGATGGCTCCGGTGGCCCGCAGCCGGTCCACGCGCCGTTTCACGGCGGGCGCGGACAGGCCGACCAGGTGCCCGATGTCCGCGTAGGAGCGGCGGGCGTCCTCGGCGAGGGCGTGCACGATGCGTTCGTCGAGATCGTTCAGCACAGTGGGTCGATCACTTCTCAGATGGTGCGGGTGACGCGAGTCGGGAGCGGCGGTGGCCGTAGAGGAAGTACACCACGAGCCCGACCGCCATCCAGACTCCGAAGACCACCCAGGTGACGGCCGACAGGCTGCCCATCATCCACACGCAGAGGCCGAAGCCCACGGCCGGCAGGACCGGGGACAGCGGCACGCGGAAGGTGCGCGGCATCTCCGGCCGGGTCCGGCGCAGCACCACGACCGCGATGTTGACCAGCCCGAACGCGAACAGCGTGCCGATGCTGGTGGCGTCCGCCAGCTGGCCCAGCGGGATCGCGGCGGCCAGGACGCCGCAGAAGAGGGACACGATCACCGTGTTGGCACGCGGCGCGCCGGTCTTCGGGTGGACCTTGGAGAAGACCTTGGGCACCAGGCCGTCGCGGGACATCGCGAAGAGGATGCGGGTCTGGCCGTACAGCACGGTCAGCACGACGCTCGCGATGGCGATGACCGCGCAGAAGGCGAGGAGGGTCCCCCAGAAGGACTCCCCGGTCACCTCGCGCATGATCTGGGCGAGCGCGGCCTCGGAGTCGCCGAACCGCTGCCACGGCTCGGCGCCGACGGCCACGGCCGCGACGAGCACGTACAGGGCGGTCACGATGACCAGGGACAGCATGATGGCCCGGGGCAGGTCGCGCTGCGCGTTCTTCGCCTCCTCGCCGGCGGTGGAGGCGGCGTCGAAGCCGATGTACGAGAAGAACAGGGTCGCCCCGGCCGCGCTGACGCCCGCCATGCCCATGGGCATGAAGTTCTCGTAGTTGCCGGAACGGAATCCCTGGACGCCGATGGCGCAGAACAGCACCAGCGCGGCGATCTTGACGGCCACCATGATCGTGTTGGCGCGCGCCGACTCGCGGGCGCCGCCCAGCAGGAAGGCCATCGCCAGCAGGACGACGATGAGGGCGGGCAGATTGAAGACGCCCCCGTCGCCGGGCGGCGCCGACAGCGCGTCGGGGATGGTGACGCCGATGGTCCCGTCGAGCAGTTCGTTGAGGTACTCGCCCCAGCCGACGGCGACCGCGGCCACCGAGACGCCGTACTCCAGGACCAGACACCAGCCGCAGATCCAGGCGATCAGTTCGCCCATCGTCGCGTACGCGTACGAGTACGAGGACCCGGCGACCGGGATGGTGCCGGCCAGTTCCGCGTAGGAGAGGGCCGAGAAGAGCGCCGTGAGACCGGCGATCACGAACGAGACGGTGACGGCCGGTCCGGCCTTGGGGACGGCCTCGCCGAGGACGACGAAGATGCCGGTGCCGAGGGTGGCGCCGATGCTGATCATGGTGAGCTGCCAGAGCCCGAGTGAGCGGCGCAGGGAGCCGCCCTCTCCCTGGCCGCCCTCGGCGACCAGGCGTTCCACGGGCTTGCGCCGCATGAGGCGCGCGAACGGCCCCGGGGACGCGGGGGCGGTCCGACTGCGCTGGTGCGGGGGTGCGCCTTGGTCGAGCACGCGTGACTCCTTCGTCGCTGCCTCTCGGCGCGACGGGGACCGGCGGCGCACCTGTGCGAGCAGGAACCCACCGAGCGGGGTCCCCGCCACGCTACGTACAGCGCAGAACCCTACGAGCCGGGACGTTGCCGCTGTAATGCAGCAACCTTGCGCATACGCGCATGATCATTGCGTTCATCGCGGCACGGCGGGTGTTCGTTGCGCGGGCGGGGAAGGGTGTTGCACCCGGCCAGGTCAGGCGAATGCCGTGACCAGGAAAGACGCGGTCGTCGGCGTGCCCGCGCAGGGCTCCGTCGGCGTCCCGGCGGCGCCAGGTCCGGCGTCCCGCAGCCGGCGGTCTCCCCGCGTCCGACCGTGGCGGCCGGCGCCGGCGCACGGCCCCCCGTTCGTCCGGGGGGGCCGTGCGGCGGGCGGCTCAGCTCCAGCTGGCGTGCAGCGGCTTGCCCTCCGCGTAGCCGGCCGCGCTCTGGACGCCCACGACGGCCTTCTCGGCGAACTCCTCCAGGGAGGCGGCGCCCGCGTAGGTGCAGGAGGAGCGCACGCCCGCGATGATCGAGTCGACCAGGTCCTCGACGCCCGGGCGGGCCGGGTCGAGGAACATGCGGGAGGTGGAGATGCCCTCCTCGAACAGCGCCTTGCGGGCGCGGTCGTAGGAGGACTCCTCGGAGGTGCGGTTGCGGACGGCCCGCGCGGAGGCCATGCCGAACGACTCCTTGTAGGGGCGGCCGTTCGCGTCGTGCTGAAGGTCGCCCGGGGACTCGAAGGTGCCCGCGAACCAGGACCCGACCATCACGTTGGACGCGCCCGCGGCCAGCGCCATGGCGACGTCGCGGGGGTGGCGGACGCCGCCGTCGGCCCACACGTGCTTGCCGTACTTCCTGGCCTCGGCCGCGCACTCCAGCACGGCCGAGAACTGCGGCCGGCCCACGCCGGTCATCATCCGGGTGGTGCACATGGCGCCGGGGCCGACGCCGACCTTGATGATGTCGGCGCCCGCGTCGATCAGGTCCTTGACGCCCTCGGCGGAGACGATGTTGCCGGCCACGATCGGCACCCGCGGGTCGAGCGCGCGCACCGTGCGGACGGCGCTGATCATCGACTCCTGGTGGCCGTGCGCCGTGTCGATGACGAGCGTGTCCACGCCGGCGTCGAGGAGTTGCTCGGCCTTGCCCGCGACGTCGCCGTTGATGCCGACGGCGGCGGCGACGCGCAGCTTGCCCTGCGCGTCGACGGCGGGCGTGTACAGCGTGGCGCGCAGGGCGCCCTTGCGGGTGAGGATGCCGGCGAGCTTGCCTTCGGCGTCGACGGCGGGGGCGTAGCGCCGGTTGGCCGCGTCGAGGGTGTTGAAGGCCTCGCGCGGGTCGATCCCGGCGTCCAGGAGCAGCAGGTCGCGCGACATGACGACTTCGAGCTGCGTGAAGCGGTCGACGCCGCTGAGGTCCGTGTCAGTGACGACGCCGACCGGGCGGAAGTCCTCGTCGACGACGACGCCCGCGTTGTGCGCGCGCTTGGGCAGCAGGGCCAGGGCGTCGGCCACCGTCTGGTGCGGGGAGAGCACGATCGGGGTGTCCAGCACCAGGTGGCGGCTCTTGACCCAGGTGACGACGTCGGTGACGACGTCGATGGGAATGTCCTGCGGGATCACCACGAGTCCGCCGCGGCGGGCCATGGTCTCGGCCATCCGGCGACCGGCGACGGCGGTCATGTTGGCGACGACCAGCGGGATCGTGGTGCCCGTGCCGTCCGGGGCGCCGAGGTCCACGGCCTGACGCGACCCGACCGCGCTGCGGCTCGGCACCATGAAGACGTCGTCGTAGGTGAGGTCGTAGGCGGGCTGGATGTCGTTGAGGAAACGCACGTGCTGCACATCCCAGTCGATCAGAGGTGACCCCCGGACAGGTCAGCCAGGGGGAGAAGCACGTACTTCATTGTCCCACGACGGCCGCGATGTGCTGCCCGGACGGAACGTCCAAGCAGCTCACGGGGGTGTTAGGAGGATCCTCCGAGAGCGAGCACGACGGACAGCGCGGGCGCCCGGTCCGCCGCGGAGGAGAACACCTCCTGGGCGATCTCCCACTCCTCGGGCCGGGATCTGGCGTACTGCCGCCAGTTCCGCACCACGACCAGCACCGGGCCGGACTCGGGGCCGTCGGGGAGGGCGGCGAGGCCCTCGGCGAGGGCGTCCCAGGTACGGCCGAACCGGTCGGGCAGTTCGAGGTGGCGCACGCAGCGGTCCATCAGGGCCGCCTTGTCCGTGACGTCGTCGAGGTCCAGTTCGAGCATGTGCTCCGTCATCCAGGCACCGTCCTGAGCGAGTCGTGGTCACGGCAGAGGGGGGCGGCCCCGGAAGACCGCCCCCCTCTCTCTGATCATCCGTCAGATCCCGTCGGGGTCCGACCGGTTGAGGGCGGGCTTGGGCGTCGGGCCGGCCGTCATCAGGTAGTCGGCCGCGGACGTGTCCGTCACCAGGCTGGTGACGAGTCCGGACCGCAGCACCGCGTCGATCGCGGCCGCCTTGCGCTGACCGCCGGCGATCGCGACGACCTCGGGGATCCGGCGCAACTGGTCGGCCTTGACCGTGATGCACCGCTCGCCCAGGTCGCGTCCGATCCTGCGCCCCTCGGCGTCGAAGAGGTGCGCGGACATCTCGGCGGCGACCCCGAGCGAGGCGTAGTGGCCGCGCTCCTCGTCGCTGAGCATGTCGTGCACCGTGGAGATGCCCGGCTCCCACGAGCCGATGGAGACACAGGCGACCGTGACCTTGTCGAAGTAGTCGAAGGCCCGGGCGATCCCGGTCTGGTGGCGCAGCGCGATCGCGGTGGCCGCGTCCGGCAGCAGCATCGGCGCGTAGATCGGGTGCGCGTCGCCCCCGGACACCTGGGCGGCGCGGCGCACCGCCTCGACCGAGCCGCGCTCGGCGGTCCCGGCGTCGTACACACCCGTCAACTGCACGACCGTGCACGGCGGCAGCCGGTCCAGCGCCGCCGCCATGTGGATCGTGGACCGGCCCCAGGCCAATCCCAGCACGTCCCCCTCGTCGAGCAGTTCGCCCAGCAGGTCGGCGGCCACTTCTCCCAGGTTCTCGGGATCCGTGGTCTCCTCCGCCTCGGCCGGGGACTCGACCACGACGGCGTGCCTGAGGCCGTAACGGGCGCGGAGCGCGTCGGAGCGCTCGGCGTCCAGTTCGGCCGGCACGCGGATCTCGATGCGTACGAGATCCCGTTCGAGGGCGGTTTCCAGGACCCGGGCCACCTTGAAGCGGCTGACGCCGAACTCCTCCGCGATCTGGATCTTGGACTTGCCCTCAAGGTAGAAGCGGCGGGCCATGGCCGCCGCCTGCACCAGCTCAGCGGGTCCCATCCGCATGGCTGACCGGCCCGCCGACATACCCGACACGGCGATCTCCTCACTGCTGTTCACACTCTGGATACGCCGTTCATCCTCGCAGATCCGGCGCAGTTGATCAGCTCTGATGGGAGCCGTTCACATTCCTGTCGGCAAGTGGTCGGTTCAGTGGGCACAACTCCAGGTGGCGCCGGCGGTCGCCGCCTCGGCCTGAGCCCGCAGGCCACGGACCGCCTCCGCCGGGTCGTCGGCCCCGTAGACGGCCGAGCCTGCCACGAACACGTCCGCGCCCGCCTCGGCGCACCGCTCGATCGTGGCCGCCGAGACCCCGCCGTCGATCTGCAGCCACAGGTCGAGGCCGTGCTTGCTGATCAACTCGCGGGTGCGGCGGATCTTGGGGAGCATGATGTCGAGGAAGGCCTGACCGCCGAAGCCGGGTTCGACCGTCATGATCAGCAGCATGTCGAGCTCGGGCAGCAGGTCCTCGTACGGCTCGATCGGCGTGGCGGGCCTGAGCGCCATCGAGGCACGGGCGCCCTTCGCCCGGATCTCGCGGGCGAGCCGCACGGGCGCGGCGGCCGCCTCGACGTGAAAGGTGACGGACGAGGCCCCCGCCTCGACGTACTGCGGGGCCCAGCGATCAGGGGCCTCGATCATCAGATGGCAGTCCAGCGGAGTGTCCGTCGCACGGGCCAGTGACTCTACGACCGGCACACCGAGCGTGAGGTTCGGGACGAAATGGTTGTCCATGACGTCGACGTGGAGCCAGTCGGCTCCTTCGACCGCCTTCGCCTCGTCCGCGAGGCGGGCGAAATCGGCGGACAGGATGCTGGGGTTGATCTGCACGGCCATGCCCCAAGCCTGCCATGCCCCGCGGGGGTTGGGGGCATCGGTCGGCGGTGGTCGCGTTCCGTCGCCGGGCGCGGGCTGTGTGTGGCCGTGCACGGGGTTCCCGGGCCACTCTCGCGCCTCCTTCCGCGGGACCCGGCGTGAAGGGCGGCCGGGGGGCTGCCCGGCTGGTCTGCGGGCGGCGCGCCAAGTGGGCGGTGCTCGCGCTGTGGGTGGTGGCGCTGTTCCTGACGGCTCCCTTCGCCTCCAGGCTCACCGACGCCCAGGACAACGACGCGGCCTCCTGGCTGCCGGGATCGGCCGAGTCCACGCAGGTCCTGGAGATCTCGCAGGACTTCCGGCCCGAGCAGATCCCCGCGGTCGTCGTCTACGCACGGGACGGCGGCCTGACGGCGCAGGACCGGGCGCGGATCGCCGAGGACGCCGCCGGGCTGCGGCGGCTCACCGCCCACGGCATCCGGGGCGCCGAGACCCGCGGCCCGCTCTACGACCGGCCGGACGCCCCCCGCGCCGCCCAGATCCTCGTGCCGATCACCATGGACGAGAAGGGCTGGCAGCGCATCGTCCCGGCCGTCGACTCGATCCGGCACGTCGTCGGCGACGGCGGCGCCGGGCTCGCCGTGCACATCACCGGGCCCGGCGGCACCTCGGCGGACTTCTCCGAGGCCTTCGACGGCATCGACTCCACCCTGCTGCTGTCGGCGATGGCCGTGGTCGTGGTCATGCTCCTGATCACCTACCGCAGTCCCACCCTCCTGGTCGTCCCGGTGCTCGCCGTGGTCGCCGCCCTGTTCACCGCCCAGGCGCTGATCTACTTCCTGGCCCATCACGCCGGTCTGACGGTGAACGGTCAGAGCGCCGGCATCCTGACGGTGCTGGTGTTCGGCGCGGGGACGGACTACGCCCTGCTGCTCGTCGCGCGCTACCGGGAGGAGCTGCGCCGCCACGAGGACCGGCACGAGGCGATGGCCCGGGCTCTGCGCCGGGCGGGCCCCGCGGTGCTGGCGTCGGGCGCCACGGTCGTCCTGAGCATGCTCGTGCTGACCGTCGCCGAGATGAACTCCACCGCCGGCCTCGGTCCGGTGGCGGCCATCGGCGTGGCGGTGGCGCTGCTCGCGATGACCACCCTGTTCCCCGCGCTGCTGGTGATCTTCGGCCGCTGGATCTTCTGGCCGGTGATCCCGCACGCCGGCTCGGACGACCCCACCGGGCACGGCGTCTGGGCCCGCACGGGCCGGGGCATCGCCCGCCGCCCGCGCATGATCTGGGCCGTGACGACGCTCGCCCTGGCGGTCTGCTCCCTGGGCCTGATCCAGCTGCGCGCCGAGGGCATCTCCAACGCGGACGCCTTCACCGGGAAACCGGACTCGATCACGGGCCAGCAGGTGTCGGAGAAGTACTTCCCGGCGGGCAGCGGCGACCCGCTCGTCATCGTCTCCGACCAGGCCCGGGCCCGGCAGGTGAGCCGGGCGGTGGCGGCCACGGAAGGAGCGTGCCGAGGTCCGTCGGCGTGCCACCCGGCACGAAACCCGTGCACGACGGGAAGGTGCTGTTCGAGGCCACCATGACCGCCCCGGCGGACAGCGACGCGGCGAAGCGCACGGTGGAACGGGTACGGGACGCGGCGCACGCGGTGCCCGACGCCGACGCCCGGGTCGGCGGCGGCACGGCGGCCCTGCTGGACATGGACGCGGCGACCCGGCACGACAACCTCCTCATCATCCCGCTGGTACTGGCGGTGGTCCTGCTCATCCTCTGCGGCCTGCTGCGCGCCCTGATCGCCCCGCTGCTGCTGGTGGGCACGGTCATCCTGTCCTTCGCGGCGGCCCTGGGCATCAGCGCGCTGGCGTTCCGCCACGTCTTCGACTACGCGGGCGAGTCCACCGACTTCCCGCTGTTCGTCTTCGTCTTCCTGGTGGCCCTGGGCATCGACTACAACATCTTCCTGACCACCCGGATCCGCGAGGAGGCCGCCCACCAGGGCACTCGACGGGGCGTGGTGACGGGCCTGGCGGCGACCGGCGCGGTGATCACCTCGGCGGGCCTGGTCCTGGCCGGCACCTTCGCGGCCCTCGGCACCCTGCCCATGGTCGCCTTCGCGGAGATCGGCTTCGCGGTGGCCCTCGGCGTCCTCCTGGACACCTTCATCGTGCGCTCGATCCTGGTCACCTCCCTGTTCCTGGACATCGGACCGAAGGTGTGGTGGCCGCAGCGGCTGAGCCGGGAGAACGGCACGACCGGACCGCCGCGACCTGGGCCGGAGACGGAGCAACCCGAGCCCTTTGCATGACCATGCGAGTTCATGCATAATCTTCCTATGTCCAAGGTCCTCACCTCCCTTCCCGCCGGCGAGCGCGTCGGCATCGCCTTCTCCGGCGGGCTCGACACCTCCGTCGCGGTCGCGTGGATGCGCGACAAGGGCGCCGTCCCGTGCACCTACACCGCCGACATCGGCCAGTACGACGAGCCCGACATCGCCTCGGTGCCCGGCCGCGCGAAGACCTACGGTGCGGAGATCGCGCGCCTGGTCGACTGCCGCGCCGCGCTGGTCGAGGAGGGCCTGGCCGCGCTCACCTGCGGGGCGTTCCACATCCGCTCGGGCGGGCGCGCCTACTTCAACACCACCCCGCTGGGCCGTGCGGTCACCGGCACCCTCCTGGTCCGGGCGATGCTCGAGGACGACGTCCAGATCTGGGGCGACGGCTCGACCTTCAAGGGCAACGACATCGAGCGGTTCTACCGCTACGGTCTGCTCGCCAACCCGCACCTGCGCATCTACAAGCCCTGGCTGGACGCGGACTTCGTGACCGAGCTCGGCGGGCGCAAGGAGATGTCGGAGTGGCTGGTCGCCCACGGCCTGCCCTACCGGGACAGCACCGAGAAGGCGTACTCCACCGACGCCAACATCTGGGGCGCCACCCACGAGGCCAAGACCCTGGAGCACCTGGACACCGGCGTCGAGACCGTCGAGCCCATCATGGGCGTGCGGTTCTGGGACCCGGAGGTGGAGATCGCCGCCGAGGACGTGACGATCGGTTTCGACCAGGGCCGCCCGGTGACCGTCAACGGCAAGGAGTTCGCCTCCCCCGTCGACCTGGTGACGGAGGCCAACGCGATCGGCGGCCGGCACGGCCTGGGCATGTCCGACCAGATCGAGAACCGCATCATCGAGGCCAAGAGCCGCGGCATCTACGAGGCGCCCGGCATGGCCCTGCTGCACGCGGCCTACGAGCGCCTGGTCAACGCGATCCACAACGAGGACACCGTCGCCCAGTACCACAACGAGGGACGGCGGCTGGGCCGCCTCATGTACGAGGGCCGCTGGCTGGACCCGCAGGCGCTGATGATCCGCGAGTCGTTGCAGCGCTGGGTCGGCGCGGCCGTCACCGGCGAGGTCACCCTGCGGCTGCGGCGCGGCGAGGACTACTCGGTCCTCGACACCACCGGCCCCGCGTTCAGCTACCACCCGGACAAGCTGTCCATGGAGCGCACCGAGGACAGCGCGTTCGGCCCGGTGGACCGGATCGGCCAGCTGACCATGCGCAACCTGGACATCGCCGACTCGCGCGCCAAGCTGGAGCAGTACGCCGTGCTCGGTCTGATCGGCACCGGCAGCCCCGCCATCGGCGCGGCCCAAGCGGCCGCGACCGGCCTCATCGGCACCATGCCGGAGATGCCCGAGGGCGGGGCCGAGGCCATCGCCTCGCGCGGCGAGGTCTCCGAGGACGACGCGCTGCTGGACCGCGCCGCGATGGAGTTCGGCACGGACTGACCCCTGCGGGGACGCCCACCCACGACGGAGGCCGGCCGCACACC
>NZ_JBHVYK010000031.1:27549-80108 GCF_042880855.1 Streptomyces sp. NPDC058291 | reverse complement strand
TCTACGAACCCCAGCCCGCCCCATCAGCTTGACGAAACCCATAGGGGCACCCCCCCCCGCGGCGAACTTCCGCAGGTCGGCGGTGAGCCGGTCGGCGTGGGTCGCGAAGAGGCCGTGGCCGGCGTTCTCGTACACCTCCAGGCTGGAGTTCGGCGCGAGGGCGGCGGCACGGCGGCCGGTCAGCTCGATCGGCCCGGAAGCGTCGTGGGCGCCGTGCACGACGAGCACGGGCAGATCGAGCGCGGCCATTTCGGGCGCCAGGTCGAGGGCGGCGATGATTTCCAGGACGGCGACTGCGGCGCGCGCCGTCGAGCCGTGACAGCGCCGGACCATCGTCTCGACGTACGCCTCGGAGAGGTCGTTGCGGGACGGTCCAGCGGCCGGTCGCGCCGGAAGGCCTCGGCGCCGGCCAGCATCAGTTCGTGGTGCAGCCGGGGCGCCGTCGACGGGGGCTCGTGAAGTACGGCATGGACGTCCTCCTGCGAAGGGTGCGGGATGCGGTGAGCGGGTGACGCCGTCCATGCTTCCGGCGCGGCCGGCGGGCGTCGATCACCCCCGGGGTCATGCGCCTCGGCCCGGCGCCGCGTGCGCCGGTCCGGGCCGGGTACTCGGTCGGCTCCCCCAGGACCCCGAGAGGAGCCGAAGGTGAGCAGCTCAACGGGCAGCAAGGTCGTGGTCACCGGCGCCACCGGCAACGTCGGCACGAGTGTGGTGCGCCGCCTGTCGGAGGATCCGGACGTGGCGTCGGTCCACGGGCTGGCGCGGCGGATCCCGGACTGGTCACCGCCGAAGACCGAGTGGACGGCCGTCGACCTGGCCTCGGAAGGGGCGGATCTCGCGGCGGCGTTCCGCGGGGCCGACGCGGTGGTGCATCTGGCCTGGGCGTTCCAGCCTACGCACGATCCGGCGACGACCTGGCGGACGAACGTCCTCGGCAGCCTCCGCGTCTTCGAGGCGGTGGCCGCCGCGCAGGTGCCCGTGCTGGTGCACGCGTCCTCGGTGGGCGCGTACTCGCCGGGCCCCAAGGACCGGCCGGTGGACGAGTCCTGGCCCACGCACGGCTGGCCGGACGCCGCGTACTGCCGGGAGAAGGCCTACCTGGAACGCGTCCTGGACACCTTCGAGCGCGAACGTCCGCAGACGCGGGTGGTGCGTATGCGGCCCGCGTTCCTGTTCCAGCGCGCTTCGGCCAGCGAACAGCGGCGCATCTTCGGGGGCAGGTTCCTGCCCGGACCGCTGGCCCGCCCCGAACTGCTGCCCTGTGTGCCGGACGTCCCGGGGCTGCGCATGCAGGCGCTGCACACCGACGACGCCGCCGAGGCATACCGGCTCGCCCTGCACACCGAGGTGCGCGGCCCGTTCAACCTGGCCGCCGAGCCGACCGTGGACGCGAAACTGCTCGGTGAGATGTTCGGCGCCCAGCCGGTGCGGCTGCCCCGCACGGCGGCGCGCACCGCGATCGCCGCCGCCTGGAACCTCCATCTCCTGCCCGCCTCACCGCACCTCTTCGACGCCGTCCTGCGCCTGCCGCTGATGGACTGCACCCGCGCCCGCGTCGAACTCGGCTGGCGCCCCGAGCACACGGCGCCGGAGGTGCTGGAGGAGTTCCTGCTCGGCATGCGCGAGGGAGCGGGCGCCCGGACGGAACCTCTCCGCCCCCGCAAGGCGAGCTGACGTCCACTCCCAGGTCTCGCGACGGGTGCGGATCACCCGGTCGGCCACCATGTCCATGGCCGTCTCCAGGTCCAGGGGCTCCCCGTCCGTGCCGTGCTCCCAGTCCGTGCCGTGCGGGCGGCGGACAGCACCTGGTGGGTGGCGGGCGGAGACGGTGGTGAGCTGGCGGATGGCCGAGCCCTTGAGGCAGAGCCGGCCGCGGCTGACCGGCGAGGCGGGGTCGCCCTCGATCCGCACGAGGCGGGGTCGCCCTCGATCCGCACGACCCGGTCGCCCTCGATCCGCACGACCCGGTCGCCCTCGACGTAGACCCGCTGGCCGCACCCGACGGCGCAGCAGGGGCACACGGACGGGACGACGCGGTCGGCGGTGTCGGTGCGGGGGCGGCGGTGTCGGGGCGGGGGCGCAGCCGCTCCGTGCGCGCGGACTTCGCGGCGCTCGCTGCCCCGTCCCGTGCGGTCGTCGCCGGTGAGCTGACGCAGGACGGGCCAGGAACGGGCCCGGTCGGCCATGCCCGTGCAAGGCCCCTCAGGCGTCAGGCGGTGGGTTCTTCGGGCTCGGGGCTCTCGGAGGGGCCGGTGCCCGCGGGCGGGGCGCCCTGTGGGCCGGTGCCCGCCTCGTCGGTGTCGGGGACGTCCTCGGCCCCGGCGGGCTGCTGAGGCTCGGGCTCGGCGGCGTCCCAGCGGTCGTCGCCTCCGCCGGCCTGCTGGTCCGGAAGGTCCCGCGGGACCGGTGCGCCGTTCCCGTCCGGGCTCTGGAGTCGGTGTTCGGCCACGACGTGCTCCCTTCGCGGTCGCACCGCGCCGGACGCGGGCGACAACTCCCGGACGGCGTTCGCCCGGGCGACTCGCGGGTACCTCCTGCGCGGCCCACGAAACGTGCCTGCGCAGGCCGGCCCGGGTCGGAGCAGGGCACGCGTCCGGGTCAGCGCGGGGCGCGTTCCTCCAGCACCGTCCGCCAGGCCGGCGCCGGGCCGGCGGGGGCGGGCTCGGGGCGTCGGCCGCCGCGGCCGAAGAAGTCGGCGAGCGGAAGGATCGCCGCTCCCACGGTGACCGCGTCCGGGCCGAGCCGCCCCAGCTCGACGGTGACCTTCTGGGCGGGGTGGCGCAGCGCGTACGCGGTGGCATGTCGGCGTACGGCGGGCAGGAAGCGGGCCCCGAGCTGGAGACCGGCCCAGCCGCCGATGAGGATGCGCTCGGGCTGGAAGAGGTTGATCAGGTCGGAGAGACCGGCGCCGAGGTACTCGGCGGTCTCCTCCAGGACGGCGAGCGCGACCGGGTCCGCGGCCGGCCCCGCGTCGGCGGTCGCGCCATCGTCGGGGGTCGCACCGTCCTCGGCGGGCCGGCCGGCGTCCGAGGGGTAGGCGGCGGCCAGCATCGCGGTCAGCGCGGTCTCCTCGTCGACGTCGCGCGGCGGCCGGCCGCCCTCCTCGCGCCAGCGTTCCAGCAGCGCTTCGGCGCCCGCGTACGCCTCCAGACAGCCCAGGGCGCCGCAGCGGCAGCGCCGACCCCGCACCCGGACCGTCAGATGCCCCCATTCGACGGCCCGGCCGTGTTCCACCTCCGGAGTGACCAGGCACGCTCCGACGCCCGAGCCGAAGAGGACCACCACCGCGCTGCGCGCGCCCCGGCCGCCGCCGAACCACATCTCGGCCTGGCCCAGCGTCTTCGCGCCGTTGTCGATGAAGTACGGGACGCTCTCGGGCAGGAGGGAGCTCTCGCGCAGCAGCGCCTCCAGCGGGACCGCGTCCCAGCCGATGGTCTGGCCGTGTACGACGGCGCCGCGCTCGGCGGTGTGCTCGACGATGCCCGGGACGCCGATGCCGACCCCGAGGAGCCGCTCGGGAGCGACGCCGGCCGCGGCCAGCACCTCGGCGACGCCCTCGCGTATGTGCCCGACGATCCCGTCCACCTCGTACCGGCGCTGCTCCAAAGGCCTTTCCGCGCGGGCGAGCTCGGTGAGGGTGAGATCGAACAGCTCGATCCGCACCCGGGTCTCGCCGACGTCCACGCCGATCATGTGGCCGCTGCCGGGGGCCACACGCAGCAGGATGCGGGGGCGGCCGCCGTCCGACTCGACGCTGCCGGCCTCCTCCACCAGCCCGTCGGCGACCAGGTCGGCGACGACGTTGCTGATCGAGCCCGAGCTCAGACCGGTGGCCGGCCCCAGCTCGAAGCGGCTGAGGGGCCCGTCGAAGTAGAGCCGTTGCAGCACGGCCGTGCGGTTGGCCCGCCTCAGGTCGCGTACCGTGCGCCCGTTCCGCCCCGTCATGTCGCTCCCCTCCGAGCCCTGCCCGACCTGCAACATACCTCTACGGAACGGCGGGCGCGACATCCTCCAACCCTTAGTTCACGTTGTGAGCTAAGGCAGCCGCGCGCCGGCCCTCCCGTCCGGCGCCGCGAGCGGCTCCGCGGCGACCTTCTCCCGCGCCCGGCGCAGGTGCTCGGCACCGACCGCACGCGGCCCGGCCGCCGACTGCCCGGCGCAGGTGCTCGGCACCGACCGCACGCGGCGCCGGCTGCCCGGCGCCCCTGGCCGTCCGCCGGATCCGGCTCGACGGGGGCGGGCGGTGGCCCCGTCGGCCATCCGGGCCATCGTGGGGTGGAAGAAACGTTCGAGCAGGGGAGGAAGGGGAACTGGTCTGGGGATGCAAGAAGTACGTCAGCGCGCGGCGCCGCTCGTGCGGCTGGTGCGGCGCCACCGGGAACCCGTCGTCCTCCAGGCTCTGCGGTCGGCCGCCGCGGCCTCGCTCGCCTACGTCATCGCGCTCCGCCTGAGCCCGGAGGCGCTGCCGCTCACCGCGCCGCTGACGGCGTTGCTCGTCGTCCAGGTCACCCTGTACGCGACGCTCACCAACGGCGTTCGCCGGGTGACCGCGGTGGTCGCCGGCGTCGTCGTCGCCATCGTCTTCAGCCTTCTGGTGGGGCTCACCTGGTGGAGCCTCGGTCTGCTGATCGTGGCCTCGCTGGGGGTCGGGCACCTGGTACGGGTCGACGAGTACGTCCCGGAGGTGGCGATCAGCGCCATGCTGGTGCTGGGCGTCACCACCGTCGGCGACACGGCGTGGGCGCGGGTGGTGGAGACCCTGATCGGCGCGGTCGTCGGCCTCGGCTGCAATCTGCTGCTGCCGCCGCCGGTGTGGGTGGAGGAGGCCGGCGAGTCGATCGAGGGGCTGGCGCGCCGGCTGCGCCAGCTCATGCTGCGCATCGGCGAGGAGGCCGCGGGCGGCACCCCGGCCGAGCAGGCGGCCGCCCGGCTGCACGAGGCGCGGCGGCTGGACCACGACATCGTCGAGGTGGACGCGGCCCTGCGGCAGGCGGAGGAGAGTCTGCGGCTCAACCCGCGGGTGCGGGAGGGGCTGCTGCACCGGGTGGTGCTGCGCACCGGTCTGGACACGCTGGAGATCTGCACGGTCGTGCTGCGGGTGCTGGCCCGCTCCCTCACCGACCTCGCCAAGGAGCGCGAGCCGCATCCGCTGTTCCCGCCCGCGACCGGCGAGGTCGTGGAGCAGGTGCTGTCCGAGATCGCCGACGCGGTGGTCAGCTTCGCGGTGTTGGTGACCACACACGTCAGCCTGGACGCGAACGCCGCCGAGACCCGGCTCACCGCCGAGCTGCGGCAGGCCGCCACCACCCGCGACAAGCTGGCCCAGCTGCTGCTGGAGCAGCTGCAGCACGACGCCCGCCAGTGGCAGTTGCACGGCGCGGTGCTGACCGAGGTCAACCGCATCCTCGACGAGCTGGACACCGAGCACCGCACCCAGCGGCTCCTGGAGGAGCTGGACCGCAACAGCCGCGAGCAGCGTGAGCGGCGGCCGCGGCTGTACCGGATGGGCGCGCGGCTGCGGGCCCCGGTGCGGCTGCGGCGGAACCGGGACGCCGCCGCCCGTCGTTCCAGTTGATGTGCGCGACGACGAGGGGAGCACGACGATGGCCGACACCGCCGTCCGGGTCGACGGGAACACGCTGAGGCTGCCGGGCGGGGTGGGGGTGCGGTTCATGCGCACGCTGCGGCTTCCGGAGAGCGGCACGCACGACCCGCGGCCGGGCCTCGGCGAGTTCCCGGTCCGCCGGGTGCGCGATCACGCCGACGCCGTGCCCGCCGCCTGGCCGGCGCGCGGCGGGGTGCTGCCGCCGATGTATCCGCGCGAGGCGATGTGGCTGAGCTTCGGGGGGTCGGCGGAGCCGGCGGTTCGATGCGGCAGGAGATGTACCAGGACACCCGCCCCCTCTCGCACTACACCGAGCAGCCCGCCGCCCGGGTCTTCGTGCACCTGGTGACACCCCCGCAGTGGCGCCGCATCACCGGCGAGGAGCCGCCGCCGTCGCCCGTGCCGCGTACACCCGGGCCGGACTGCCCTGGTTCGACTACTACGACGAGGACGCTTGCGACGTCGCCCCCGGCGAGGTGCTCGAGGGCGTGAAGCCGGTCGGCGACTGGCTGGGGCCCGACCCGGACCCGTGGCAGCCGCCCGTCCCCGGCCAGGTGCGGCAGCCGGGGGACCCGCCGGGCCGGCCCGTGGAGGACGGCGACTGGTAGCGCCGCCGCCCGGCCCGGGACCGGCACGGCCCGGACCGACCCTGGCCCTTTCGCGCGTGACCCGTCGCGTCCGCCTGCCGCACCTCGGCGCGCCCGCCCGGACCTCTCGCGGCACGTCCCCCTTTTGCGTTCGTCGGCCGGTCCGGGTCAAGGTGGCTGTCACGGCGGAGGCGGACGACGACCTGAGGTGCGGGCATGGGCGAGGAGACGCAAGCGGCGCGGCGGGGGTCGCCCGGTTCGCCGGGGTCCGGGAGCCGCCGGGGCTGGACGAGGCGCCGTTTCGTCGGAGCGCTCGGCGCCGCCGCCGCGGCATCGGCGTTGGCCGGCTGCGGCGCCGACGGCGACGGCGCTCCGTCCGGGGCCCGGGCGGAGCGGCGGGGCGCACCGCCCCGGCAGCCGTCGTCGTCGGCCGGTCAGCAGGCCTCGCCCGCCCCCTCGCCGGGCCCGTCCGGCGCGCGCCCGCTGTACCTGGGCACGTACACCTCCGCGCAGGGCGGCGGAGAGGGCATCGGCGTCGCCTCGTACGACCGCGCCTCGGGGCGGATCACCGGGCGGTCGACGATCACGGGCGTGCCGGACCCGTCCTACCTCGCGGTGCACCCGGACGGCGCAACGCTGTACGCGGTGAACGAACGCGAGCGGGGCGCGGTGACCGCGGTGCGGCTGGCCGACGGGAAGGTGCTGGGCAGCCGGGCCACCGGCGGGGCGGCCACCTGCCATCTGTCCGTCCACCCCGGCGGACGGTGGTTGCTGAGCGCCGACTTCGGCTCGGGCACCGTGGCCGTGCACCCGATCGAGGCCTCGGGGGCGCTGGGCGAGCGCACCGACCTGGTCGAGCACACCCGGCCGACGCCCCGCCCGGGCCAACAGGGGCCGCACGCGCACCAGTTCATAACGGCACCGGACGGCGGACACGTGCTCGCCGTCGACTTCGGCACGGACACCGTGTACAGCTACCGCCTGGACGACAGGACGGGCGTCCTCACGGAGGTCGCGCAGGCGCACACCCGGACGGGCGCCGGCCCGCGCCACCTCACCTTCCATCCCGGCGGCCGGCACGCCTACCTCGCGAACGAGGCCGACGACACGGTCGCGGTGTGCGCCTACGAGCCGTCGAGCGGCCGGCTGACGATCGGGCGGCCGCAGTCCACCGGCTCGAAAGCGGACGCCAACTACCCCGCGCAGCTGGCGGTCACGCCGGACGGCGCGTACGCCTTCCTCGCCAACCGCGGCGACGACACCGTCGCGCGCTACGCGGTCGAGGCGGCCGGCGCCCGGCTGCGGCTGCTCGGCACGACGCCGGTGGAGGGCGACTTCCCCCGGCAGATCGCGCTCTCCCCGGACGGCGGTCTGCTGTTCGCCGCCAACCAGCGCTCCGGCACGGTCAGCGTCTTCCGGGTGGACGGCGCGAGGGGCGGGCTGCGGCTCGCGGGCGAGCCGTTCGCCTCACCCGTCGCCGTCTGCGCGCTGCCACTGTAGGGCGCGGGGGCAGGACGCGGCGGCGGCCTGGGTGAGCAGGACGTGCATCCGCTCGGTGAGCTGGGCGACGTCGTCGGCGGGGGCGTGGAAGGGCAGCCGGACGTCGCCGTGGGCGCGGGCGCGCTCGACGCGCAGCGTCAGTCCGTGCCGGTCCACGGCGAGCGGCTGGACGCGCACGGCCCCGTGCAGGGCGTCCGGCGGGACGAGCCGGCTGAGCCGCTCCACCGCGTCGGGATGCGCGTCGGCGAGATGGCCGAGCAGCTGCGCCTCGGCGGTGGCGAGGGGGTCGGGCCGGGCCTGCGCGAACTCGTCGCGGGCGACGACGACCGCGCCGGTGAGCGGGGTGAACACGACGCGGGTGGCCTGGAAGGCGAGACGGTCCTCGTGGGGGGTGAACCAGCCGGCGAGCCAGAGCCGGGCGCGGATCCGGCTGCGCACCGGGACGGGCGCCACGTCGGCGAACTCCAGCACGGCGGACGGCTCGCCGCGGGGTGCGCAGATCATCGCCGTGCGCAGGGCGCTGTCCTCGGGCACGCGCAGGACCACCCGGCCGCCGTCGTCGACGGTGTGCGCGCCGACGAGCTCCTCGCGCCCGCCGTCCGCGGTCGCCGTGCAGGACCACGCTGCGGCGAGCACCGAACGGGCCCGCTCGGCGGCGGCGGGCGCCGCGGCCCAGCTCTGGCTGTCACCCATCCTGAAACCTCCTAAGGTAAGGCTTGCCTAAGCTATCGGAGATCCGGGCTCGCGCCAACCACGCCCGCCCGTGCGGACGACCGCCGCTCCGCACGCGGACAGCACGCGGGCACGCTCGCCTCCGCCCACGCCTCGGCGTTCACCCCGGGGAGGGGATGACCCCCAGCAGCGCCCTGGCGCACAACTCCCGGACCTGCTCCCGCGACAGCTCCGACCCGCGCAGCCATTCCAGGCAGACCGCCGTCGTGAACGCCAGCCAGCCGCGCACCGCGAGCCGTACGTCGGGGCGCGCCTCGACGAGCGGACCGAACTCCGGGTCCGCGCCGAGGGCGGCCAGCATCTGCTGTTCCTGTACGGCGAGCGCCCGCTGATAGACCTTCCGCACGGCCTGGTCGCCGGCGGCGTCCGCCCGGTGGAACGCCCGGTATCCGTGCGCGTGGGTCTCCACGTACTCCAGGTACGTGTCGAGACCGGACGCGAGCTGCTCGCGGACCGGAACGCCGGGCACGGCCGCCGTCATGCGCAGCATCCGCTCGCTCTCCCGCTCGACGACCGCCGCGAAGAAGTCCCGCTTGGCGGGGAAGTAGTGGTAGAGCAGTCCACGGGAGACCCCGGCGATCTCGGCGACCTGCTCGATCCACACGTCGTCGTACGGGCTCTCCGAGAACAGCCGCGCGCCGACCGACAGGAGCTGTTCCCTGCGCTCCTCGGTGCCGAGTCGGCGCCGGGTGCGCCCCTCCCCCTGGTTCGCGGCCATGGCCGCACCTTACTTGACGCCGGTTCTGCGGCGGCAGCAGACTGAGACGCGCTATTGAACCCATGTACAACATGCTCAACCTGCCGCTGCATCAAGGGAGATCGCGTCATGGCGGAGACGGGGACGGCCGCAACGGCCGGGTCGACGGGGTCCACGCCGGGCACGGCGGCGCCGGAGCCCACGGGCGCGAGGCCTGCGGCCGGGTCGGTGGCCGTGGACGCCCTGCCGAAGGGCTTTCGCAGCGCCGAGCTCGGCTGGCCCGAGCTGGAGCGCATACCGCATCCGCCGCACCGGATCCCCCTGCTCGGCGATCTCCTGGGCGCGAGCCGGCGCACCCCCCTCCAGGACTCCCTGCGCTACGCCACGGAGCTGGGGCCGATCTTCCGCCGCAAGGTGTTCGACCGGGAGTTCGTGTTCGTGGGAGGCGCTGACCTGGCCGCCGACCTGGCGGACGAGAACCGGTTCGCCAAGCACGTGGGGCTGGGCATCGCCAACCTGCGCCCGGTGGTGGGGGACGCCCTGTTCACGGCGTACAACCACGAGCCGAACTGGCAGCTGGCGCACGACGTCCTGGCGCCGGGGTTCAGCCGCGAGGCCATGGCCGCCTACCACCCGATGATGCTCGACGTGGCGGCCCGCCTCACCGGCCACTGGGACGCGGAACTGGCCGCCGGCCGGCCGGTGGACGTGCCCGGTGACATGACCAGACTGACCCTGGAGACGATCGCGCGCACCGGCTTCGGGCACGACTTCGGGTCCTTCGAGCGCACCCGGCCGCACCCCTTCGTCACCGCCATGGTGGGCACCCTCACCTACGCGCAGCGCCTGAACGCCGTGCCCTCGCCCGCCCTGCTGCGGCGGGCCACCCGCCGCAACGAGGCCGACATCGCCTTCCTCAACCGCACGGTCGACGACCTGGTGCGGGCGCGCCGGTCGGCGGGCGGCGGAGAGGGCGACCTGCTCGACCGGATGCTCGACACCGCCCACCCCGAGACGGGCGAACGGCTGTCGGCGGTGAACGTGCGCCGTCAGGTCGTCACCTTCCTGGTGGCCGGCCATGAGACGACCTCGGGCGCGCTCTCCTTCGCCCTGCACTACCTCTCCCTCAACCCGCGCATCGCGGCGCGCGCCCGGCAGGAGGTGGACCGGGTGTGGGGGAACGCGGCCTTGCCCGGCTACGCACAGGTGGCGAAGCTGCGGTACGTGCGCCGGGTGCTCGACGAGGCGCTGCGGCTGTGGCCGACGGCGCCCGCGTTCGCGCGCGAGGCCCGGGCGGACACCGTGCTGGGCGGCGAGCACCCGATGCGGCGCGGCGGCTGGGCGCTGGTCCTCACCGCCATGCTGCACCGCGACCCCGGGGTGTGGGGACCGGACGCCGAACGCTTCGACCCCGACCGCTTCGACGCCCAGGCCGTACGCGCGCGGGCCCCTCACACCTACAAGCCGTTCGGGACCGGCGCCCGGGCCTGCATCGGCCGGCAGTTCGCGCTGCACGAGGCCGTGCTGGTGCTGGGGCTGCTGCTGCGCCGGTACGAGCTGCGGCCGGACCCCGCCTACCGGCTGCGCGTCACGGAACGGCTGACGCTGATGCCGGAGGGGCTGCGGATGCACCTGGAACGGCGCACGCCCACACCGTCCGCCGGCCCGCTCGACGCGCCGGTCGACGGCCCGGCCGGCGAGGGGCGGGGCGGGGCGCAGGGTTCAGGCTCGCGCTGTCCAGTGCGCGGGGCGGGCGACTGACTCCGGCAGACGGGTGCCCGCGCTCCCCCGGGCCGCGTTCAGCTGCGGCTGGGTCAGGAAGAACGCGCCGGTCAGATCGGCGTCCGTCAGGTCGGTGTCGCGCAGGTCGGCGCCGATCAAGTCGGCTCGTCGCAGGTCCGCGCCGGTGAGGTCGGCGGCGATCAGACAGGCGCCGCGGAGGTTCGCGCCGTGCAGATCGGCGCCCTTGAGCCGGGCGCCCACCAGGTCGGCGCCCCGCCGCTCCTTCTTCTTGCACCCGGGTATGCCGGAGCGGACCAGTTCGCTGGTCCTCAGCAGCAGCGCGTTGACGTCCTGCCGGTGGGCGGGCACGTCGAGCGCGGCCAGCTCGTCCGGGGACAGCAGGGTGAGTCGGTCGGTGCGGTCCAGGACCCGGCGCAGGTCGCCGTGGAGCGGGCGGGCCGCGGGGAGGGCGAGCGCCTCGGCGAGGTACCAGAGGAGCTCATGGAGCTGGCGGACCACCGGGAACGCCTCGGCCATGCGACGGGCCTCCTCGCGCGAGGCCGTACTGCGGTCCCGGCCGCCGAAGGTGACCTGGGAGACCTTCTGCCCGGCGCCGAAGCAGTCGTAGACCGTGCAGCCGGTGAAGCCGGACTGCCGCAGCCGCGCGTGGATGCCGCAGCGGTGGTCCCGGCCCAGGTTGGGGCACGCCGTGCCGGCGGGCTTGTCGATCGCGAAGTCCGCGGACCGGGCGAAGGGCAGGGCCACGCAGCACAGCCCGAAGCAGTTCTCGCAGTCGCCGCGCAGCCCGGCCGGCTCCACCGTCATGTCTCGCATGCCGCCAGCCTACTGACCTGCCGCACTACCGGCTGAACAGCTCGAACGCCACGGCCGGCCGTCCGCCGAACCTCTCCCCCACGGCCGTCGCCGACCCGGTCAGGAACCGCCGCGCGTACGCCTCGGGCTCCTCGTCGGTCAACGCCTCGATGTAGGTGCGGTGTTCGAGCAGTGAGGCCACCGCACGCTCCAGGCCCGCGGCGGCGTCCACGGCGTGCGTGGGCGTGGTGGACCCGGCCACGGCGACCCAGCGCACGCCGTCCCAGGGCTGCAGACCCTGCTCGACGAGTTCGGGGAAGATCCAGCGGTTCCCGGCGTCCCCGGCCGCGTCGAGGACGGCGCGGCCGACGGCCACGTGGTCGGGGGTGTTCCAGGCGACCCCGCCCCAGGTGTCACGGTGGTTGAGGGTGATCACGAGTTCGGGTCGGTGCCGGCGGATCGCGGCGGCGATGTCCCGGCGCAGGGCGGGACCGTACTCGACGACGCCGTCGCGGTGGTCGAGGAACTCGACCGACGACACCCCCACCACGGCCGCGCTCGCCCGCTGCTCCCGCTCGCGCAGCGGACCGCACTCGGCGGGCGCGAGGGTGTCGATGCCCGCCTCGCCGCGGGTCGCCAGCACATAGCCGACCTCACGGCCGGCGTCGGTCCAGGCGGCTATCGCCGCGGCGCACCCGTACTCCAGGTCGTCCGGGTGCGCCACCACGGCCAGGGCACGCTGCCAGTCCTCGGGCAGGGGCTGGAGCCGGGGGATCGTCGGTTCGGTCATGCCCGCAGCCTAACCGGTGACCGGAGCGTCACACCTCGTCACGGGCGAGGGCGAGCAGGCGGTCCAGGACGCGCGGGCCGCCGGCCCGGACGCCGTCGTGTTCGAACTCGTCGGTGACCCAGGTGCGCAGCCCCCGGATCGCCCGCGCGGTGCGCAGCGAGTGGGCGGTGTCGACGTACAGGTCGTCGTGGTAGACCGCCGCAGCGACCGGTACCTCGTTGAGCGCGAGGCGGTCGGGGTCGTACAGCGTCGGCCAGTCGGTGCGGGCGGCGAGGAGTTCGGCGGTCTCGCGCAGTGGGCGCAGAGCCGGGTCGACGTCGAACATCCAGGGGTGAATCGTTTCGCCGGTGAAAAGGAGCGGGCCGTCCCCGGTGAGCGTCTTGGCGGCGTCGAACTGCGGGAACTCGGCGCGCACCCGCTCGGCCGACCAGTCGGTGGGCCGGGCCCCCTGTCCGTAGGTCGCCTCGTGGACGAGGGCGTAGAGGGGGTGTCCGGCGAAGGAGAGCTGTCCCTGCAGCTCCTCCTGGAAGGCGTCCGACAGCTCCGGGCCGCCCGGGGCGGTCACGAACGCCTCTTCGAGGAGGTGGTGGAGCCGGTGGCTTCCCTCGCCGCCGCCGAGCAGGATGCCGAGCGTCTGGAAGGCCTCGGCGGTCAGCCGGTAGCCGGTGGGGAGGATCACCTCGTGGTGCAGCAGGTGGTCGGCGATGCGGCGGGCGCGCTCGACGTCGAGCGGGTAGCGGCTGTAGTGCGCGGCGACCTTGCGTTCCATGCGCGGGTAGGCGGCGCGGTAGACGTCGTCGGCGTGGGCGTCCAGGGCGGGCAGACCGCCGGTGATCAGGGCGGCGGTCAGGCCCTCGGGGGCGAGGGAGAGGTACGTGACCGTGCAGAAGCCGCCGAAGCTCTGGCCGAGGACCGTCCAGGGGGCGCCGCCGGTGACCTCGCGGCGGATCAGCTCGCAGTCCCGGACGATGGAGTCGGCGCGGAAGTGCGCGAGGTAGTCGGCCTGTTCGGCCGGACCGCCGCGCAGCGGGAGCGTCTGGCGGTTGGCCGGAGTGGAGTGCCCGGTGCCGCGCTGGTCCAGGAGGAGGACCCGGTACTCCTCCAGCGCGCGGCCGAGCCAGGCCGGCCGGCCGACGAACCGGTGGGCGCCGAAGCCGGGGCCGCCCTGGAGGTAGAGCAGCCACGGCAGGTCCTGGTCCGCCTTGTCGCTCGCGACGACCTCACGGGCGTAGAGGCCGATCGTCTCCCCGGCCGGGTCGGCGTGGTCGAGGGGCACGGTGAAACGGCGGTCGGTGAGGACGACGCCGGGCTGACGGTAGCTGACGGACAACGCGGGCTCCCGGGACGATCGGTGTACGGACCGCGTCCCAGTTCAGCACATGTCCGGGCGGCGTCCGAGACCGGGGGATCATGAACGGCGCCGGACAGCGGCTCGGCGCGGTGCTGAACAGCCGATCAGTACGCTGCTGAACAGCGGATCAGTACGTTGCCGACATGGGGTCCGGCGCCGCGAACGGGCCGTCGGCGTGGCGCCGGTGCGCCGCTCAGCGCGCGGACAGGCTGGACCGGCGCACCACCAGCTCCGGCTGGAGCACCACGCGCCGGTGTTCGTGCGCCCGCTTCGCGCCCTCGGCGCCCTCCTCGGTCTCCTCCAGCAGCATCTCGGCGGCGAGGGCGCCCATGGTCACGGCGGGCTGCCGTACCGAGGTGAGCGGGACGGCCGCGGCGGCGGCGAACTCGATGTCGTCGTAGCCGACGATGGCGAGGTCGTCGGGGACTCCGACGCCCGCCGCGTACATGGCCTGCAGGACGCCCAGCGCGAGCAGGTCGTTGGCGCAGAACACGGCGGTCGGCCGGTCGGCGAGGCCCAGCAGCCGGGCGCCCGCGTCGCGTCCGGCGGCGACGTCGAGCCGCTCGGTGGGCAGCTCGCGCAGGCTGTCGGGGCCGAGGCCGGCCTCGGCCAGCGCGTTCAGCGCCCCGGTGCGGCGGTCGCGGACCTGGGTGAAGCCGGGCGGGCCGCTGACGTAGGCGATCGAGCGGTGCCCGGCGTCGATCAGGTGGCGCACGGCGAGCGCGCCGCCCGCGACGTCGTCCACCGACACCGAGCACTCGGCCGTGCCCTCGGAGACCCGGTCGACGAGCACGAAGGGGATGCCGTGCCGGCGGAACGACTCGATGTTGCGGCCGGTGGCGTCGGCCGGGGTGAGCAGGACCCCGCGTACCCGCTGCTCTGCGAAGAGCGACAGGTACTCGGCCTCCTCGCCGGCGCTCTCGGCGCTGTTGCAGACCATCACGCCGAGGCCGGCGTCCCGGGCGGCCCGCTCGGCGCCGCGGGCGACGTCCACGAAGAAGGGGTTGCCCATGTCGAGGACGAGCAGTCCCATGATCCGGCTGCGTCCCGCGCGCAGCTGACGGGCGGACTCGCTGCGCACGTAGCCGAGGCGGTCTATCGCCGAGAGCACCCGGGCCCGCGTCTCGGCGGCGACCGTGTCCGGGCGGTTGATGACGTTGGACACCGTGCCGACGGAGACTCCGGCGGCACGGGCGACGTCCTTGATACCCACCGACTGGGCCATCAGGCGGGAACCTCCAGGTGAACGGGGCACGGCGGGACGGCCTTCACATTACCGTCATGCCGTCGGGACCCCGGCCGAGTCGGTGCGCCGCTCATGCGGGCAGCGCGAAGTCGACGACGTGGAGCGCCGACGGGGTCGTCCCGCTGGACTTCTCCTGGTACAGGAACGACAGCGTGTTGTCGGCCCTGACCCGCAGCTCGTCGACGACGACCTCGCCGAACGCGTTGAGGCCGCTGCCGTCGAAGAGGACCGTCCAGTCGCTGTGACCGGAGGCCTTGGAGGCGCCGGCGATCCGGCCGAACGGGAAGATCGCGTAGGCGTTGTCGTACGTGTCGAGGATCAGTCTGGTGCGCTGGCTGGAGCCGAGCGCGACCGGGATCTCCGTCTTCTGCCAGCTGCCCGAGGCGTTCTTGCGCAGGTGGAAGGCGCGCCCGTTGGCGGTGCGGTCGGCGACGTAGTTCGTGGTGCACTGGCCGAAGCGGCCGGGTACGTAGCTGATGATCGCGTGCGGCCGGCCGGCGGAGTCGGTGGCCTGGCTCTCCTGGTTCATCAGGGAGTGGTCCGGGTTGAGCGCGTCCACGACGAGCCCGGCGTCGGTGACGGCGACCTTGTCGGAGCCTCCCGTGACGCCGACGACGGCGCCCGCGTCGTTGCGCCAGGTCCGGCCGCGGTCGTCGGAGTAGACGTAGCCGGTGTCGTGGTTGGTGATGCCGCCGCTCGAGCACATCACGGCGGCGTTCTGCTCGCGCCAGGTGAACAGGGAGTGCAGCCGGCCGTTGACGTCGTAGTCGATGCCGTGCAGGTACATGTTGCGGGCGGTCGAGGAGCCGTGCTCGCTGGTGTACGTGCCGGTCGAGCCGGACCACTCGCCGAGGTTCGTCCAGGCCGAGCCGTCGTACTCCGCCAGGGCGTTGCGGCCGTTGCCGGAGATGCCGGCCCGGTAGCTGAGCTGGAGCCCTCCCTCGGGGGTGGAGACGAACTGCGGGTAGGTGAACTGGCCGGTCAGCGCGAGACCGTCGAGGGTGGTCTGGACGGGGCCGAAGACCGCGGAGGTCCAGGCGGTGCTCGCCGGGGCGTCGAGGAGCCCGGCGGCCGACTTCACGTAGAAGAAGCCGTCGCTGTGGGAGTCCATGTTCAGGTGGAGCCGGCCGTCGGTCCTCGAGACGCCCAGGGAGATGACGTTGTGGGAGTCGTCGGACTTGAGCCGGTGCGCGAGCGTGACGGTGGACCAGGTGGTCCCGCCGAGGACGCGGCGGGCGACGACCGCGTTCCTGGTGGAGGTGTACCAGGCGGCGTACTGGTAGCCCTTGTAGGTCAGCAGTCCGTTCTTCTGGAAGGAGTTGTTGTTGACCAGGCCGTCGTAGGACACGAAGAACAGCGCCTGAGCGTCCAGTCGGCTGGTGGCCTTCCTGGTGACCGAGGGGCCGGGGGCGGCGGCGCGTGCGGCGCCGGCGCCGAGCACGGGGGAGGCTGCGGCGCCGGCGAGGGCGCCGGCCAGCAGGGTGCGTCGTCTCATCTCGGGGACTCCGTTGTCGGGCGAGAGCGGGGGGACGGGGGACACGGGCACGGGCGGGGGTGACGCGGCGGGGGCGGCGCCGGGGAGGGGCGTCGGCGGGCCGGGCGGGTGCGGGGGTTCAGGCGAGGTGGAAGACCTCGGTGAGCGGTTGCATGGCCTCGTCGGGCCGGGCGCCGTCGAGGGACTCGAAGAAGGAGCCCATCTGCGCCTGCCAGCGGGCGTTGACCTCGGTGGCCTCCATCGCGGCCCGGGCGGCCGCGAAGTCCTCGGTCTCCAGGTAGCCGACGAGCAGGCCGTCGTCTCTCAGGAAGAGCGAGTAGTTGTGCCAGCCGGTGGCCGAGAGAGCGTCGAGCATCTCCGGCCACACGGCGGCGTGGCGTTCGCGGTACTCGGCCAGCTTGTCCTGACGGACCTTGAGCAGGAAACACACGCGCTGCATGGAGTACCGCTCCTCGGGTGGGGGGTCGGGGCGAGGGCGCCTAGAAGTTGAACCGGTCGATGTTCTTGGCGTCGAACACGGTCGGCTTGCCGAGGCTGATCACGCCGTCCTTGCCGAGCGTGTACGTGGTGCCGCCGGCCTTGAAGGTCTCGCCCTCCTTGCCGGTGATCTGGCCCGAGACGAGCGCCACCGCGGTCTGCGCGGCGAGCGCGCCCAGCTTGGAGGGGTCCCACAGCTCGAAGGCGTCGACGGTGCCGTTCTTGACGTAGGTGCGCATGTCGTTGGGGGTGCCCAGGCCGGTCAGCTTGACCTTGCCCTTGTACTTGGAGCCCGACAGGTACTGGGCGGCCGCCTTGATGCCGACGGTGGTCGGGGAGATGATCCCCTTCAGGTTCGGGTACTGCTGGAGCAGGCCCTGGGTCTGCTGGAAGGACTGCTGGGCGTCGTCGTTGCCGTACGCGACCTTGACGAGCTTGACGTCCTTGTACTTCGGGTCCGCCAGCTCCTTCTTCATGAAGTCGATCCAGACGTTCTGGTTCGTCGCGGTCTGCGCGGCCGACAGGATGGCGATCTCGCCCTTGTAACCGATCTGCTGCGCGAGCAGCTGCACCTCGGTGCGGCCCAGGTCCTCGGCGGAGGCTTGCGAGACGAAGGCGTTGCGGCAGCCGGGGTTGGTGTCCGAGTCGTAGGTGACGACCTTGATCTGGTTGCTCATCGCCTGCTTGAGGGCGGTGCACAGGGCGCCCGGGTCCTGCGCGGACACGGCGATCCCGTCGACCTGCTGCTGGGTGAGGGTGTTGACGTACGACACCTGCCCGGAGGTGTCCGTCGCGCTCGACGGGCCGACCTCCTTGTAGCTGGAGCCGAGCTCCCTCAGGGCGGCCTCGCCGCCCTTGTCGGCGGAGGTGAAGTACGGGTTGTTGACCTGCTTGGGCAGGAAGCCGACGGTCAGGCCCTTCTTGGTGGCCGCGTTCGGGTCGGCCTTGCCGGCCGCGGCGGCCGCGCCGGTGCTCTCGTTCTTGACGTCGTCCTTGGTGGTGCCGCCGCAGGCGGTGGCGGCGAGGGCGAGCGAGGAGACGGCCGCGAGGGCCGCGCAGGCACGGCGGAGCGATGACTTGCGCATGATGGTGTGGGTCCTTTGCGAGGTGGGCGGAGCGGGTTACGGCGTCGGTGTCGGGGCAGCCGTCCGGCGGCCCGCCCGCGCGACGGAGATCTGCCGTGCGACCCGGGGGCCGAGCACGGAGACGACGAGCAGGACGCCGGTGACGACGATCTGCGACTGGGCGGAGACGTCCTGGAGGCTCATCACGTTCTGCGCCGCGCCGAGCAGGAAGACTCCCGCGATCGCGCCGCCGAGCGTGCCCTTGCCGCCGTCGAAGTCGATGCCGCCGAGGAGGACGGCCGCGATGACGGAGAGTTCGAGGCCGGTGGCGTTGTCGTAGCGGGCGCTGGCGTAGTGCAGCGCCCAGAAGATCCCGGTGAGCGAGGCCATCAGGCCGGTGACCGTGAACAGGATCAGTTTGTGCCGCTTGACCCGGACGCCGGCGAACCGGGCGGCCTCCTCGCTGGCGCCGATGGCGAACAGCGAGCGCCCGAACGGCGTGGCGTGCAGGACGACCACCGCGATCGCGAGCAGGACGACGAAGGGCAGGACGGCCTGCGGGAGGAAGGTGTCCCCGATGCGGCCGGCCGCGAAGTCCAGGTACTGGCCGGGGAAGTCGGTGACCGCGTCGGAGCCGAGCACGATCTGCGCGACGCCCCGGTAGGCGGCCAGGGTGCCGATGGTGACGGCGAGGGAGGGCAGGCCGAGCCGGGTCACCAGCAGGCCGTTGACGAGCCCGCAGACCACGCCGAGCAGCAGGCAGACGGGGATGATCGCCTCGATCGTCATGCCCTGGTTCCACAGCGCCCCCATCACCGCGCCGGACAGACCGGCCGTGGAGGCGACCGACAGGTCGATCTCGCCGGAGACGACCAGAAGGGTCATGGGCAGGGCGACCAGCGCGATCGGCAGGGTGTTGCCGATCAGGAAGGACAGGTTCAGCGCGTTGCCGAAGCCGTCGACGAAGGTGAAGGAGAACAGGAGCAGGACGATCAGGAGGGCGCCGACGACCCCGTCCCATCTGAGGGCGGACCAGCGGATCGCGCGGGTGAACGACTCAGGCATCGTGAGCGTCTCCCTTCTTGACGGGGGTCTGCACGGCGGCGGCGGTCCTGGCCGCGGCCGCCTTCTTCTTCAGCGCGGACGCCACCCGGACGGCCACGATCCGGTCGATGGCGATGGCCAGCAGGAGCAGCACGCCGTTGATGGCGAGCACCCAGACCGAGCTGACGCCGAGGGCGGGCAGGACGCTGTTGATGGAGGTGAGCAGCAGGGCGCCGAGGGCTGCGCCGTAGACGCTGCCGGAGCCGCCGGTGAACACCACGCCGCCGACGACGACCGCGCTGACGACGGTCAGTTCGTAGCCGTTGCCCGTGCTGGAGTCGACGTTGCCGAACCGGGCCAGGTACATGGCGCCGGCGAGGCCGGCGAGGCCGCCGCAGAAGGTGTAGGCGGCCAGGATCCGCTTGCGGACCGGGATGCCGGCGAGGCGGGCGGCCTCCGGGTTGGAGCCGAGCGCGTACAGCTCGCGCCCGCTGCCGAAGTGCTTGAGGAAGTACGCGGTGGCGACGAGGACGGCGAGCGCGATCAGCGCGAGCCACGGCACCGCCGACAGACCTCCGGAGCCGAAGTCGACGAAGGAGTTCGGCAGGTCGGCCGCGGTGATCTGGCGGGAGCCGACCCAGATGGAGTCGATGCCGCGGATGATGTACAGCGTGCCGAGGGTGACGACGAGGGCGGGCACCTGGCCGAGGCTGACCAGCAGGCCGTTGAGGAGCCCGAAGGCGACGCCCAAGAGGACGGCCAGCGCGATCGCGATCACCGGGTCGCCGCCGCCGTGCAGATACGTGCCGGCGGCGAAGGCGCTGACGCCGAGGGTGGAGCCGACCGACAGGTCGACGTTGCGGGTGATGACGACCAGCGACTGGCCGGTGGCGACCAGCACCAGGATGGTCGCGTTGAGCAGGAGGTCCTTGACGCCCTGCTCGGACAGGAACGCGCTGTTGCCGGCCTGGGTGACGGCGATCATCGCCAGGAAGACCACCAGGATGGCGAGTTCGCGCATCTTGAACACGCGGTCGACGAGGCGGGTGCCGCTGGAGCGGGGCGCCTCGGCGACGGGGGCCTGTTCGGGAGTGGTCACCGTCATGCGGCGGCCCTCCCGGTGGCTGCGGCCATCACGGTTTCCTCGGTGGCGTCGGAGCGGGGGATCTCGGCGGCGAGCCGGCCCTCGTGCATCACCAGCACGCGGTCGGCCATGCCGAGGATCTCGGGCAGGTCGGAGGAGATCATCAGGACGGCGACCCCGTCGGCGGCCAGCTCGGACAGCAGCCGGTGCACCTCGGCCTTGGTGCCGACGTCGATGCCGCGCGTCGGCTCGTCGACGATCAGCACCTGGGGGCCGGTGGCGAGCCACTTGGCGAGGACGACCTTCTGCTGGTTGCCGCCGGAGAGCGTGTCGACGGTGTCGGCGAGCCTGGCGTACTTCACCTGGAGCCTGACCGCCCAGTCGAGGGAGCGGCTGCGCTCGGCGCCGCGGTCCATCAGGCCGGCCCGGACCGTGGTGCGCAGGCCGGTGAGGCCGATGTTGCGCTCGATGGACATGTCCATCACCAGGCCTTGGGCGCGCCGGTCCTCGGGGACCAGGGCGAGGCCGGCGGCCATGGCGGTGGAGGGGGCGCCGTTGGTGAGCCGGCGGCCGTGCACGAAGACCTCACCCGCGTCCCAGCGGTCGATGCCGAAGACCGCGCGGGCGACCTCGGTGCGGCCGGCGCCGACGAGTCCGGCGAGGCCGACGATCTCGCCGTGCCGCACGTCGAAGGAGACGTCGGTGAAGACGCCCTCGCGGGTCAGCCGGCGGACGCTGAGGGCGACCTCGCCCGGTGTCACGTCCTGCTTGGGGTAGAGCTCGTCGAGGTCGCGGCCGACCATCCGGCGGACCAGGTCGTCCTCGGTCATGCCCTCGACCGGCTCGCTGGCGATCCACGCGCCGTCGCGCAGGGTGGTCACCCGGCGGCAGATCTCGAAGATCTCCTCCAGCCGGTGCGAGATGAACAGAACGGCCGCGCCCTGGTCGCGCAGGGTGCGCACCACGCCGAAGAGGCGGGCGACCTCGCTGCCGGTGAGGGCCGCGGTCGGCTCGTCCATGATCAGGACGCGGGCGTCGAAGGAGAGCGCCTTGGCGATCTCGACGATCTGCTGGTCGGCGATGGACAGGCCGCTCGCCGGGCGGTCGGGGTCGAGGTCGACCCCGAGGCGCTTCATCAGGGCGGCGGTGGCCGCGTGGGTGGCCTTGTGGTCGATGCGGCCGAAGGCGCGCCGGGGCCGGCGGCCCATGAAGATGTTCTCGGCGATCGACAGATCGGGGAAGAGCATGGGCTCCTGGTAGATCACGGCGATGCCGGCGTCGCGGGCGTCGCCGGGACCGTGGAAGACGACGGGCTCACCGTCGAGCAGCACCCGGCCGGCGTCCGGTCGGTGCACCCCCGCGAGGGTCTTGATCAGGGTCGACTTGCCCGCGCCGTTCTCCCCGGCGAGGGCGTGGACCTCGCCGGGGAACAGCTCCAGGGAGACGCCCCGCAGGGCGCGTACGGCGCCGAAGGACTTGGTCACGTCCCTCAGTGCCAGCACCGGGGCCGGTCCCGTGTCGGACGGGTGGGTCATGGGTGGCTCCTCGACGACGTCCGCGAACCGACACCCACCGGGGGCCGTCACGACGTCGTGAAAGGTTTCAACTGGATTGCCGGGACGTTAGGCATGGGGGCCATGTCACGTCAATGGGTGCGTCTCGAAAAGTTTTCGATAGCCGAAGGTCACGCGGCGGTCACGGACAACAAGCCAGGCCCGGGGGCTTGACACTCCCCCGGTGGGCTCATAGCTTCCCGTTCTGAATCGTTTCATCAACAGCGTTTCCAGAAGCGTCCTCGGAAGGCTCTGGCAGCCGCTGCGGATGTTCTTCCGGACCGATGTCACAGGAGCCCGAAGTGACCGACCTCGCAGCGGTGAAGGCCGCGCTGAAGACCCAGGCCGTCGAGACACCGTCGTGGGCGTACGGGAACTCGGGGACCCGGTTCAAGGTGTTCGCCCAGCCGGGCGTCCCCCGCACCCCGCAGGAGAAGCTGGACGACGCCGCACAGGTGCACGCCTTCACCGGCGTGGCCCCGACCGTCGCGCTGCACATCCCCTGGGACGAAGTGGAGGACTACTCCGCACTTGCGAAACACGCCGAAGACCGGGGCGTGAAGCTCGGGGCGATCAACTCCAACACCTTCCAGGACGACGCCTACAAGCTCGGCAGCATCTGCCACCCGGAGGCGGCGGTACGGCGCAAGGCGCTCGACCATCTGCTGGAGTGCGTCGACATCATGGACGCGACGGGCTCCGCCGATCTGAAGCTGTGGTTCGCCGACGGGACCAACTATCCCGGCCAGGACGACCTGCGGGCGCGGCAGGACCGGCTGTCAGAGGGCCTGGCCGAGGTGTACGCGCGGCTCGGGGACGGGCAGCGGATGCTCCTGGAGTACAAGTTCTTCGAGCCGGCCTTCTACTCCACGGACGTGCCGGACTGGGGGACGGCGTACGCGCACTGTCTGAAGCTGGGCCCGAAGGCGCAGGTGGTGGTCGACACCGGCCACCACGCGCCAGGGACCAACATCGAGTTCATCGTCGCCACGCTGCTGCGCGAGGGGAAGCTCGGCGGATTCGACTTCAACTCGCGCTTCTACGCCGACGACGACCTCATGGTCGGCGCCGCCGACCCCTTCCAGCTGTTCCGGATCATGTACGAGGTGGTGCGCGGGGGCGGGTTCGGCTCCGAGGTGGCGTTCATGCTCGACCAGTGCCACAACATCGAGGCGAAGATCCCGGCGATCATCCGGTCCGTGATGAACGTGCAGGAGGCGACGGCCAAGGCGCTGCTCGTCGACCGGTCCGCGCTCGGTGCCGCGCAGGCTTCCGGGGACGTGCTGGAGGCCAACGCGGTGCTGATGGACGCGTACAACACGGACGTGCGGCCGCTGTTGCGGGAGGTGCGGGAGGAGATGGGGCTGGACCCCGAGCCCATGGTGGCGTACCGGGCGTCCGGGTACGCCGAGAAGATCGTCGCCTCGCGGGTCGGCGGGGAGCAGGCGGGTTGGGGCGCGTAGGCGTCCGCCGTCACCTGTCCGTCGCGGACTGCGGGCCCGTCGCGGCTGGTCGCGCAGTTCCCCGCGCCCCCTCGGGGCGCGCTCCGTCACCCGCGTTCGAGAAGTGAGGAAACTGCATGTCCACCCATCCCGAAGCAGCCGCCCTGCTCGCCCGGTCCCACCGGCTGGGCGCCGACCCCCGCAACACCAACTACGCCGGCGGGAACGCCTCCGCCAAGGGCGTCGACACCGACCCCGTCACCGGCGGGGACGTCGAGCTGATGTGGGTGAAGGGGTCGGGCGGCGACCTCGGCACCCTGACCGAGGCGGGGCTGGCCGTGCTGCGGCTGGACCGGCTGCGCGGGCTCGTCGACGTGTACCCGGGCGTCGAGGGCGAGGACGAGATGGTCGCCGCGTTCGACTACTGCCTGCACGGCAAGGGCGGGGCGGCTCCGTCCATCGACACCGCCATGCACGGGCTCGTCGACGCCGCCCATGTCGACCACCTGCACCCGGACTCCGGGATCGCGCTCGCCTGCGCGGCGGACGGGGAGAAGCTGACCGCCGAGTGCTTCGGGGACTCGGTCGCCTGGGTGCCGTGGCGGCGGCCCGGCTTCCAGCTCGGCCTGGACATCGCGGCCGTCAAGGAGGCCAACCCGCGGGCGATCGGCGTGGTGCTGGGCGGCCACGGGATCACCGCCTGGGGCGACACGGCCGAGGAGTGCGAGCGCAACTCGCTGCACGTCATCCGCACCGCGGAGGCCTTCCTCGCGGAGCGGGGGAAGGCCGAGCCCTTCGGACCGCTCGTCGCCGGTTACGAGGCGCTGGCCGAGGACGAGCGCCGGCGGCGGGCCGCCGCGCTCGCCCCGCACGTACGGGCGATCGCCTCCCAGGACCGGCCGCAGGTCGGGCACTTCACCGACTCCGAGGCCGTGCTGGACTTCCTGGCGCGGGCCGAGCACCCCCGGCTCGCGGCGCTCGGCACCTCCTGCCCGGACCACTTCCTGCGCACCAAGGTGCGCCCGCTCGTCCTGGACCTGCCGCCCACCGCCGCGGTGGCGGACGCGGTCGCCCGGCTGGCGGAGCTGCACGCCGAGTACCGCGAGGAGTACGCCGCCTACTACGCGCGGCACGCCGAGCCCGGCTCGCCCGCGATGCGCGGCGCCGACCCGGCGATCGTGCTGGTGCCGGGCGTGGGCATGTTCTCCTTCGGCAAGGACAAGCAGACGGCCCGGGTCGCCGGCGAGTTCTACGTCAACGCGATCAACGTGATGCGCGGCGCCGAGTCGGTGTCGTCGTACGCGCCGATCGAGGAGTCGGAGAAGTTCCGCATCGAGTACTGGGCGCTCGAAGAGGCCAAGCTGCAGCGGATGCCGAAGCCGAAGCCGCTGGCCACCCGGGTGGCCCTGGTCACCGGCGGCGGCAGCGGGATCGGCAGGGCGATCGCGCACCGGCTGTCCGCCGAGGGCGCCTGCGTCGTCGTCGCCGACCTGAACGCCGAGAACGCGGCCGCCGTCGCCGAGGAGCTGGGCGGGGCCGACCGGGCCGTCGCCGTCACCGTCGACGTGACGGACGAGGAGCAGATCGCCCGCGCCTTCGAGTCCGCCGCGCTCGCCTTCGGCGGGGTCGACCTGGTGGTCAACAACGCCGGCATCTCCATCTCCAAGCCGCTGCTGGAGACCTCGGCCCGGGACTGGGACCTGCAGCACGACATCATGGCCCGCGGCTCCTTCCTCGTGTCGCGGGAGGCGGCCCGGGTGATGATCGCCCAGCGGCTGGGCGGCGACATCGTCTACATCGCGTCGAAGAACGCCGTCTTCGCCGGCCCGAACAACATCGCCTACTCCGCCACCAAGGCCGACCAGGCCCACCAGGTGCGGCTGCTCGCCGCCGAGCTGGGCGAGCACGGCATCCGCGTCAACGGGGTCAACCCCGACGGCGTCGTGCGCGGGTCCGGCATCTTCGCCGGCGGCTGGGGCGCGCAGCGCGCGGCCGTGTACGGGGTGGAGGAGGACAAGCTGGGCGAGTTCTACGCGCAGCGCACCATCCTCAAGCGCGAGGTGCTGCCCGAGCACGTCGCCAACGCCGTGTTCGCGCTCACCGGCGGCGAGCTCACCCACACCACCGGGCTGCACGTCCCCGTCGACGCGGGTGTGGCGGCCGCTTTCCTCCGGTGACGGCCGTGAAGGCGTACGCCGCCGTCGACCTCGGTGCGTCGAGCGGGCGCGTCATGGTCGGCCGGGTCGGCCCGGACTCGCTGGAGCTGACCGAGGCCCACCGCTTCCCCAACCGGCCGGTCCGGGTGCCGGAGGGGCTGCGCTGGGATGTGCTGTCCCTGTACGCGGGCGTGCTGGACGGGCTGCGGGCGGCCGGTCGGGTGGACTCCGTCGGCATCGACAGCTGGGCCGTGGACTACGGCCTGCTGGACGCCGACGGGGCCCTGCTGGGCAACCCGGTCCACTACCGGGACGCGCGGACCGAGGGCGTCGCCGAGAAGGTGTGGGCCACCGTGCCGGCGGCCGAGCTGTACGCGGCGACGGGCCTGCAGTACGCGCCCTTCAACACCCTGTACCAGCTTTCGGCCGCGGCTTCCACGTCCCAACTGGCGCAGGCGCGAAGGTTGTTGCTCATTCCCGACCTGCTGGCCTACTGGCTGACGGGCGAGCAGGGCACCGAGCTGACCAACGCCTCGACCACCCAGCTGATCGACCCCCGCACGGGCGACTGGTCCCGCGACGTCGCCGCGCGGCTCGGCATCGACCTGGCGCTGTTCGCGCCGCTGCGCCGGCCCGGCGAGCCGGCGGGGCTGCTGCGGTCGTCGGTGCTGGAGGAGACGGGACTGACCGGCCCGGTTCCGGTGACCACGGTCGGCTCGCACGACACCGCGTCCGCCGTGGCCGCCGTCCCGGCGGTCGGCGAGCGCTTCGCCTACATCTGCACCGGCACCTGGTCGCTGGCCGGCCTGGAGCTGACGGCGCCCGTGCTCACCGAGGACAGCCGCGCCGCCAACTTCACCAACGAGCTGGGCCTGGACGGCACGGTCCGCTATCTGCGCAACATCATGGGCCTGTGGCTGCTCCAGGAGTGCGTGCGGGACTGGGGCGACCCGGACCTGGGCGGACTGCTGCGCGACGCGGCGGCCGTGCCCGCGCTGCGGTCGGTCGTCGACGCGGGCGACGCCGTCTTCCTCGCGCCCGGGCGGATGCCGGAGCGGATCGCGCAGGCGTGCCGGGCGTCGGGCCAGCCGGTTCCGCGCACACCCGGTGAGATCACCCGCTGCATCCTCGACTCCCTGGCCCTGGCGCACCGGCGGGCGGTCGCCGACGCCCGGCGCCTGGCGGACCACCCCGTCGACGTCGTGCACGTCGTCGGCGGCGGGACCCGCAACGCGCTGCTGTGCCAGCTGACCGCCGACGCCTGTGGGCTGCCTGTGGTGGCCGGCCCCACCGAGGCGGCCGCGCTCGGCAACGTGCTGGTCCAGGCCCGGGCGCACGGGCTGGTCGGCGAGCGCGCCGACATGCGCCGGCTGCTGGGCCGCACGCAGCCCCTGACACGCTACGAGCCGCAGGGCGACGCCGAGCGGTGGCGGGAGGCGGAGGCCCGGCTCGGCGCGCGTTGAGCCGGGGCCTCCCCCGGACCGCCGAGCCGGACTACCCTTCACTCATCCGATGACCAACCTCAAGGAGCCGCGATGCGTGTCGCACTGTTCCTGACCTGTGTCAACGACACGCTCTATCCGGACACCGGCCGTGCCGTGGTGAAACTGCTGACCAGACTGGGCGTCGAGGTCGACTTCCCGATGGCGCAGACCTGCTGCGGCCAGGCGCACTACAACACCGGTTACCGCCATGAGGCCGAACCGCTGGCCCGGCATTTCTCCGATGTCTTCGGGGAGTACGAGGCGATCGTGACGCCGTCCGGATCGTGCGGGGCGATGGTGCGGGAGCTGTATCCGCGGATGGGCGAACGGGCCCGGGCCGAGGGGCGCGGGGAGGCGCTGGCCACCGCCCTGGCCCCGGTGGTCCCGAAGACGTACGAGCTCACCGAGTTCCTGGTGGACGTGCTCGGCGTGAGCGATGTCGGCGCGTACTACCCGCACACGGTGACGTACCACCCGACGTGCCACGGGTTGCGCGGGCTGGGGCTCGGAGACCGACCCGGGCGGCTGTTGCGGGCCGTCGAGGGTCTGGAGCTGGTCGAACTGCCGGGCGCCGACGAGTGCTGCGGCTTCGGCGGCACCTTCGCGCTGAAGAACGCGGACGTCTCGGCGGCGATGGGCGCCGACAAGGTGCGCAACGCCGAGTCGACGGGCGCGCAGGTGCTGTGCGCGGCCGACAACTCCTGTCTGATGCACCTCGGCGGGACCATGACCCGGCTGCGGACCGGCATGCGGCCGGTGCACATCGCGGAGATCCTCGCGAGCACGCGCACGGAGCCGGCGCTGTGAGCGGGACGTTCGTCGGGATGCCGGCGTTCCCGAAGGCCGCCCGCGAGGCGGTCGCCGACCCCACCCTGCGCGGCAACCTGCGGCACGCCACGCACACCATCCGCGCCAAGCGCGCGGCCGCGGTGGCCGAGGTGTCCGACTGGGCGCAGCTGCGGGAGGCGGGCAAGCGGATCAAGGACCACACCCTGCGCCGACTCGACCGGTACCTCGTGCAGTTGGAGGAGGCGGTCACCGCGGCCGGCGGCACGGTCCACTGGGCGGCCGACGCGGACGAGGCCAACCGGATCGTGACCCGGCTGGTCAAGGAGACGGGCGAGTCGGAGGTCGTCAAGGTCAAGTCCATGGCGACGCAGGAGATCGGGCTCAACGAGGCGCTGGAGGCCGAGGGCGTCCGGGCCTACGAGACCGACCTGGCCGAGCTGATCGTGCAGTTGGGCAAGGACCGCCCCTCGCACATCCTGGTGCCGGCCATCCACCGCAACCGGGGTGAGATCCGGGACATCTTCCGCGCGGAGATGGGCGAGTGGGGCCGTCCGGCGCCACAGGGCCTCACCGACGCCCCCGCCGAACTCGCCGAGGCGGCCCGGCTCCATCTGCGGGAGAAGTTCCTGCGGGCCAAGGTCGGGATCTCCGGCGCGAACTTCATGGTCGCCGAGACGGGCACCCTGGTGGTCGTCGAGTCCGAGGGCAACGGCCGTATGTGCCTCACCCTGCCGGAGACGCTGATCTCCGTCGTCGGCATCGAGAAGATCGTGCCCACCTGGCGCGATCTGGAGGTCTTCCTGCAGACGCTCCCCCGCTCGTCGACGGCCGAACGCATGAACCCCTACACCTCGACGTGGACCGGCACGACCGACGGCGACGGGCCGCGGACCTTCCATCTGGTGCTGCTCGACAACGGCCGCACCGACACCCTCGCCGACGAGGTCGGCCGCCAGGCGCTGCGCTGCATCCGCTGCTCGGCCTGTCTGAACGTGTGCCCGGTGTACGAGCGGGCCGGCGGCCACGCCTACGGCTCGGTGTACCCGGGCCCGATCGGCGCGATCCTCAGCCCCCAACTGCGCGGCACGGCGAGCGAGATCGACGCCTCGCTGCCGTACGCCTCCTCGCTGTGCGGCGCCTGCTACGAGGTGTGCCCGGTCGCCATCGACATCCCGGAGGTGCTGGTGCACCTGCGGGAGCGGGTCGTCCAGGGCGGTCCGGTCACCCGGGCGGGCAACAAGACGGTGCTCAAGCCGGCCAAGGGGCACGCGGCCGAGCGGGCGGCGATGCGGGCGGCGCGCTGGGCGTTCACCCGCCCCGGCGCTCTGCGCGCCGGACAGCGGCTGGCGTCGCGCACCCGCGGTCTGCACCCCCGGACCCTGCCGGGCCCCGGCAGGGCGTGGAGCGCCACCCGCGATCTGCCGGCCGTGCCCGCGGAGCCGTTCCGCGACTGGTGGCAGCGGACGAACGGCGGGGCCGACGAGGAGGGGACGGCGAAGTGAGCAGCAGGGAACTGGTCCTGGGCCGGGTGCGGCGGGCGCTGGCCGACGTGCCCCCGGACGACACCCCGTACGAGAGCGCCGTCGCGCGCGACTATCTGCGCGAGCACGGGGAGCGCGACGCCGAGGAGACGGTGGCGCTGCTGGCGGAGAACCTGGCGGACTACCGGGCGATCGTCCACCGGTGCGCCGAAGACGAACTGCCGTCGCTGTTGGCCCGGTTGCTCGCCGAGCGGAAGGCGGCGAGCGTGCTCGTGCCGCCCGGGCTGGAGGAGGCGTGGCTGGCGGAGACGGACGTCGCGCGGGTGGCGGACCGGGCGGAGAGCGGCGCGCACGAACTGGACGAGGTGGACAGCGTGGTCACGGCATGCGCGGTGGCCGTCGCCGAGACCGGGACGATCGTCCTGGACGGCGGGCCCGACCAGGGCCGGCGCCGCATCACGCTGGTGCCGGACCACCACGTCTGCGTGGTGCGCGTCCCCGGACAGGTCGTGTCGTCCGTGCCGCAGGCCCTCGAACGGCTCGACCCGGCCCGCCCGTTGACCTGGATCTCCGGTCCGTCGGCGACCAGCGACATCGAGCTGGACCGGGTGGAGGGGGTGCACGGTCCGCGCACCCTGGAGGTGATCCTGGTCGGCTGAGCGGTCTCGCTGACAGGTCGCGGGGTTCCAGCGGTTCGACCGCCGCGCCCTGCACCACCTGTCCGCGCACGTCGAAGCGCGACCCGTGGCACGCGCACTCCCGGGCCTGCTCGGCGCGGTTGAAGGCGACGAGGCAGCCCAGGTGCGTGCAGCGGGCGGAGACCGCGTGCAGTTGCCCTTCCGCGTCGCGATGGACGGCGCAGCGTTCGGCGCCGAGGCGGACGACCGCGCCGTCGCCGGCGGACTCCTCGACGGACGGGGCGGACGGCGAGGGCAGCCGGTCGTGGACGAGGGTGTGCGGCGCGCTCGGCTTGGCCGTGGTGTGCCCGGTGACGCCGGCCGCGATGCGGTCCGCCTCCAGCACGGCCACCGAGCGCCCTCGTCGGGCCGGCTCCCACGCCGTGCTCAGCCCGGCGACGCCTGCGCCGACGACCGCGACGTCCACGGTGAACGGCCCCTGCGGCGGCGGGGACGGCTCACCGGGCGGCGCGGTCCGCAGCCGGTACGACTCCATGGTGTCCGTGTCCGCCTGCTCGTCCATGGCGCCCGGGTTTCCGCGCCGGCCGCCGCCTGGGCGGGGTGACGGCGCCCGGACCGCAGCCGCCCTCGCCCGGGCGGGGCCCGGTCACACCCTCACCCGACGGCGTCCGCAGGGCGTCCGCGGGCGTCAGGAGTACACCATCGGGCAGCCGTGCCGCAGGGAGTGCTGGGCGGCGCGCAGATACACCGCCACGTAGAAGGCGGTGTCCAGGTCCTCGGCCCACGGACCGGGCCGGGCCGCGGCGACCTCGCGCCCCGCCCCGTCCAGGAACCACAGGGTCAGTTCGAGGTTGCCGGCGGCCGGTATCGCGTCCAGGGGCAGACCGAGGACGGCGGCCAGCCGCTCCGCGATCGCGAGCACCTGCGGCGCGCCGGCGACCAGCGTCTCGTCGCTGTACGCCGTGCCGATCGGCAGCTCGATCTCCCGTTCGAGGAAGAGCGGCACCAGGACGGACCACCCGCACAGGGTCTCCTCCTCGGCCCGGGTCAGACGCGCCCGGCACAGCGCGGCGAACCCGTCCATGGACGGGCTCATCTTCTCCTCGAACCAGCCCCTCGCGTCGCCCGCGGGCTCGCCCGGCCGGTACGCCGGCTGTCCGCGCCGCCGCAACTCCTCGTTCAGCGCCGCGGCGAGGTCGCCGTGACCGCCCTCGTGCCGCCCGAGCCATTCGCGCGCGTCCACGCTCACCAGATACACACCCATGATCCGCAACGTACCGCCCGCCACCGACAGCGGTCCCGGCTCTGATGACAAAGCCGGTGAACAAGCGCTTAGATACTGACCCGATCACGTCCGCCCCCGTGCCCGACCGCCCGGAGGCAGCGTTGTTGTTCACATCCGTCGACGATGTCTGCGCCCGTCCGGCGGAGAGCGGCTACGGCGTCGCCCTGGGCGAGTTCGCGCAGCGGCACGGCGCGGCCGCCGGCCCGCGCACGACGGTGTTCGTCCTCGGGGACGCGCGCACCGACATGGGCGACACGAATCTGTCGGCCGTCCGTGAGATCGCCGAGCGGGCCCGCCGGCTCCACTGGTCGAACCCGGAGCCGGAGCCGCGCTCGCGGTGGGGCACCGGCGACTCGGCCGCACCGGAGTACGCCGAGCTGGTGGCGATGCACGAATGCCGCAACGCCCGCCGGCTCGGCGCGCTCATCGGCGTCTGCTCCCCGTCTGAGCCGCCCCGGGCGCTCCGGGCCCTCCCCGGCTCACGCTCTCCCGGCGTTCTCCCTGCGCTTTCCCTCTAACCGTGCTCGGCCTTCGCGTAGTCGGTGGCCATCGCCCCCGCGAAGTCGTACACCACGCACTGCTCGTCGCCCACCACCCAGGCGTCGTGGCCGGGCGGGACCACGAAGACGTCGCCGGGGCCCATTTCGGCCTCGCCGCCCTCGTCCATGGCGATGTGCATGCGTCCGGAGACGACGTACCCGTTGTGGTGGATCACGCAGGTGTCGGTGCCCGCGATCGAGGCGAGCGACTCGGTCCAGCGCCAGCCGGGCTCGAAGGTCGCCACGGCGAAGTCGAGCCCCGTCAGGTGGACGGCCTCGATGTGGCCGCGCGGGAAATCGCGGCGCTCGTCCGGCTTGTCGAGCGTCTTCACTTCCATCATGACGCTCCTCCCTTCCGGCCGCGCACGAACCACGGCCGGGGCCGGCCTCCCCGGCGGCCCTGGACGTCACCGGTGGCAGCCGTGCCCCTACGCCTCCATCGTCCGCCCGTCCACCGGGGACCGCCAGCCGGGCGCCCGCGGTCTCAGGGGGCGTCGCCGCACAGCTCGGCGAAACGGGCGGCGTCGATGTTGCCGCCGGAGACGATCACACCGATCCGCCGGTCCGGGAAGGCGACCCGGCCCGCGAGCAGGGCGGCGAGGCCGGTGGCGCCGCTGGGCTCCACGACGATCTTCAGCCGCTCGAAGGCGAACCGCATGGCCGAGCGGATCTCGTCGTCCGAGACCAGGGCGATCTCGTCCACGAGCCGCCGGTTCACCGAGAACGTCAGCTCTCCGGGGACGCGCAGGGCCTGGCCGTCGGCGATGGTGCGCGGCACGGGGATCTCGACGCGCCGGCCCGCCTCCAGCGACCGCCTGGTGTCGTCCCCGGCCTCCGGTTCGACGCCGACGACCCGGACGCCCGGCCGCAGCCCCTTGGCCGCGGTCGCGCTGCCGGCGATGAGCCCGCCGCCGCCGACCGGCGCCAGCAGGACGTCCAGCTCTCCCGCCTCCGCCAGGAGTTCCAGCGCGGCGGTGCCCTGCCCCGCCATGACGTGCGGGTGCTCGTAGGGCGGGATCAGCGCCAGGCCCCGGTCGGCGGCGAGCGCCCGGGCGACGGCCACCCGGTCGCCGCTGTAGCGGTCGTAGGTCACGATCTCGGCGCCGTAGCCCTCCGTCGCCACCCGCTTGGAGCGGGGCGCGTCCTCGGGCATGACGATCACCGCCGTGGTCCCGAGCTCGCGCGCGGCCAGCGCGACGGCCTGGGCGTGATTGCCGGAGGAGTACGCGGCGACGCCCCGGGCGAGCTGTTCCGGGGCCAGCCGGGAGGCCGCGTTGTAGGCGCCGCGGAACTTGAAGGCTCCGACGCGCTGGAAGTTCTCGCACTTCAACAGGACCTCGGCGCCGACGATCCGGTCGAGGGTCCGGGAGCGCAGGACGGGCGTGCGGTGGGCGACGCCCTGGAGGCGGACGGCCGCGTCCCGCACGTCGTCGAGGGTGATCGGCAGGGGGGTCGTCGTCACGGGTGAGCTCCCTTAGGGGTGCCGTCGGCGTCGCGCGCGGCTCTGGACTGGGACAGGTAGTTGTAGGCGGAGGCGCGGGAGATGCCGAGGCGGGCGGCGATCTGCTCGACGGCGCGGCGCACGGCGAACACACCGCGTTCGTCCAGCCCGCGGAAGAGCGCCAGCCGGCGGGGGCGGTCGAGTCCGGCCCAGGTCTGGTCCTGGCGCGCCAGATGGGCGTCGAGGAGGGCCTCGACGACGGAGTCGATGTCGTCGCCGAAGGTGGTCACCGGCGCGTCGGCCGGTGCTCCCGCCGTCCCCGCGAGCGCGGCCAGCAGGCCCTGCACCCGGTCCACCGCGGTGACGTCCACGTTGACGCAGAGCGCGCCGAACACCGCGCCGGCGGAGTCGCGGAGCACCATCGTGGACGACTTCACCAGCTTTCCGGCTCCGGTGCGGGTGACGTAGTTCAGCTCGTCGACGGCGTCGTCGCCGCGGGCGAGGACCCGCATGCCGATCTCGCTCATCGCGCCGCCCACCGCCCGTCCCGTCACCGATCCGGCGACGGCGGCCACGGACCGCTCCGGACGCCGGTAGTCGTGCAGGACCACCTCGCACACCGGTCCGAAGGTGGCCGCGATCCCGTCGACGACGGGAGCCAGCGCCCGCAGGATCGTGTCCCGCTCGGTGTCCCGTACTCCGCTCGCCTCCACGGCTCCCGCCGCTTCCCAGGCTCCCGTGACTCCCGTGGCTTCCATGCCACCATTAGACCATGCGTCCATCCGCTGGACGAAAGGTCCAAGGCGAACGGGCTCGGTTCCCCGTCCCGGGCGGGCGTTTCGCACCCGATGCCGGGCGGACACCTTCAGGGGAACCGTCGATCAAAGGGTGGTGCCCCCAATTGCCGCTTCCCTAGGATGGGTTGTCGCCCGCGCCCACCCGTGGCACGGCGGGAACCGGGAGAAGAGATGCAGCCCGACAAGCAGCTGTCCACGTCGATCGATGCCACGATTCCGACGGCCGCGCGTATGTACGACCACTACCTGGGCGGCAAGGACAACTACGCGGCCGACCGCGCCGCCTGCGCGGAACTCGACAAGGTCGTGCCGAGCACCCGCACCCTCGCACTGAACAACCGGCGTTTCCTGCAGCGGGCCGTACGGACCCTGACCCAGGAGTACGGCATCCGGCAGTTCCTCGACCACGGCTCCGGTCTGCCCACCCAGGACAACGTGCACCAGGTCGCCCAGCGCATCGACCCGAGCGCGCACGTCGTCTACGTCGACAACGACCCCATGGTGCTGGTGCACGGGCGGGCCCTGCTGGAGCAGCACCAGCGGACCACCGTCATCCACGCCGACCTTCGGGACACGGAGACCATCTTCGCCCACGAGGACACCCAGCGCCTGATCGACTTCTCCCAGCCGGTGGCCGTGCTGTTCAACTCGGTGTTCCACTGCATTCCCGACAGCGACGCCGACGGGCCGCAGGCGGTCGTCCGCCGGGTGATGGAACACCTCGCCCCGGGCAGTTTCGTCCTGATGTGCCAGCTGGTCAGCGAGGACCCGGCGGTCCGGGAGTTCGTCACCGACTTCATGGACAAGGCCACCCAGGGGCACTGGGGGCGGGTGCGCCAGGAGAAGGACGTCGCCGCGCTCTTCGACGGCCTGGACATCCTCGACCCGGGGCTCGTCGAGGTCTCCACCTGGCGGCCCGACACCGAGGTCGCGCCCCGCCAACTCACGCAGGAGTGGATCGAGTTCGGCGGCGTGGGCCGACTGGTCTGACACGCCGGACCCGCGCCGGCCGGCGTCACCGGGCGGTCCGGTCCGGGTTCGGCGACGTCAGGAGTAGCGCTGCCGCGCGGTCGACTTCAGCAGCGCGATGGAGTCCCGCGGGTCGAGCGCCTCGTCGGCCAGCCGGTCCAGCGCCACCCGGTACTCCTCCGTCTCGTCCCGGTCCTCCAGGAAGGTGGCGCTGCGGATCTGTTCCAGATAGACGACATCGGGCAGATCGACGCCGCCGAAGCGCAGATAGGTGACCGGTATGGCCGGCGCCGAGGCGTGCGTGACGTCCAACGGCACGACCTGGACGGTGACATGGGGCAGGCCGGCCAGCTCCACGAGGTGGTCGAGCTGCTCGCGCATCACCTCACGGCTGCCCAGCACCCGCAGCAGCACCGACTCGTCGAGAACGGCCCAGACCCGCGGGGCGTCGGGTCGGCGCAGCAGTTCGGTTCGCCGGGTCCGCAGCTCCACCCGGCGCTCGACCTCTCTCGACGTGGCCGAGGGAAGTCCGCGCTCCACGACGGCGCGCGCGTAGGCGGGCGTCTGCAACAGACCGGGCACATACTGGATCTCGAAGGTGCGGATCGCCGTGGCCGCCTCCTGCAGGCCGACCAGCCGGTCGAACCACTCGGGCATCAGCCGCTTGTCGTAGCGCTGCCACCAACCGGGCTGTCCCGCCTGCCGCAGCAGCTGGATCAGCACCGAGGCCTCGTGGTCGCCGGCGCCGTACAGCGACAGCAGGGCGCGCACATCGTCCTCGACGGGAGGCCTGCGCCCCTTGCCCGCCTCTATGCGCGACAGCTTGGCCGGGCTGAACCCCAGGGCGCGGGCGGCAGCGTCCTGGGAGTAGCCGGCGTCCTCCCGGATGCCGGCCAGCTGCACGCCGACCAGCATTTTCAGCAAGGTCGGGGCGGGCTCGGCCCGGTTCAGATACGGTTCGAGACGGGACACGCGAGGTGACTCGACGGACATCCTGACTCCCCGTGGACCGGCAGACGACAAACCGCAGTATCGCATCCGAACGCCTCCGGCCGCACGCGGCACGGGAATTGAGTATCCGCCGAGCACCTTCGCGCCTCGTCGAACGCCTTCGCGCTCCGGCAGCCGGCTGCGCGCCCCGGGCCCGTCGGGCCCACCCCGGACCCTCACGTCCCCTTCACCCGAACCTCACGCCAGATGGTCGAACTCACCGTCCTTCGCACCGGCCACGAAGGCGGCCACCTCGGCCGGCGTGTACACCAGTGCGGGGCCGTCGGGATCACGGGAGTTGCGCAGCGCGACGCCTCCCCCTTCCAGGGCCGCGACCTCGACGCAGTTCCCCTCGGCGTTGCTGTGACTGCTCTTGGTCCAGCGGGCGCCCAGCGAACTCGCCCGGACTCCGTTCGGCACTGACGGCATGCCATTCTCCTCGTTCGTACGCGCAATTTCCCGTGAAATTGCACGAGGACATCTTCAGCGTGGATAATAGCCATGCCGTCAACCGCACTTCTGGCCCACCGTCCTGACGTCGTCTCAGGGAGATGCCCCGTGTCATCACCTGCGCAGTTCCGGAGCCACGAGTCCGTCTCCGTCCGCGACTCGCCCAGAACCGCCGCCCTGAACCTCTCGGGCAGCCGCGAAGGGTTCGCCCTGGCTCGGGACTTCACCCACCGCACCCTCGACTGCTGGTCCCTGGGCCACTGCAGCGACGACGCGGTCACCGTCATCACCGAACTGGCCGCCAACGCGGTCCTGCACGCGCTCCCGCGCACCTCGGCGGACGAGTCGCGCGTCCGCCTCAGGCTCACCCTGCGCCGCTCCCACCTGGTGTGCGCCGTCACCGATCCGAGCGACAGCCTGCCCGTCTACCCGCACCCCGAGGACACCCTCCTGGAACACGGCCGCGGACTGCACATCGTCGAGGCCCTCTCCGAGCACTGGGGATGGACCCGCCGCTGCCCGGTGGGCAAGACCGTCTGGGCCATGCTGCCCACCCGACACCAGCCCTGATCCCCGACCCACACCAGACACCGGACATGACTGCCACGAAGAGAACCGCACCGCTCGCGGACCTGGGACACGTGCCGTGGCCCCAGATCAAGGACTCCACCGGATCCGCCGCGGGCATCCCCGCCCTGCTCACCACGCTGGCCCGGGGCGACGCCGACAGCGCCGACTCGGCCTTCCGTCAACTCAGGCGAAGAATCTGCCAGTTCGGCTTCGTCGTGGACGAGGCCACGGCGGCGACGGTGCCCTTCCTCTGGGAACTGGTCCGACTCCCCCAGGTCACCTGCCGCGCGAAGATCCTGCGCCTGCTCAAGAGCATCGCCGACGCGCGGCAGTGGGAGACCACGGCCGTCGCGTACCCGAAGCTGCTGCACCATCCGGGCAACTACGTGGCCTGGGAGCGTGCGGCCCGCCACGCCGTGCGCGCCGAACGCGACGTCCTGCGTCAGCTGCTCGCCGAGCGGGACACCGAGATAGTGCGGGCGACCACGGAACTCGCCGCCGCCCTCACCGACTGACCGCCCGACTGACCGACCGCCCGGCCGACCCGGATCAGGGGGCTCATCGAGCGCGGCCGCCTTCCCCGTCTCACGCACCCCCGCACGAGCGCTAGGTTGACCGCATGAGCAACCTTGACCGCTCGCCCGTGCCGAGTGTGTGCGGTGGCCGCGGATTCGTCGTCGCCGAACCCGTCCGCGAGCTGCTGAGCCCCCGCCATCTGAAACTCGGCGGGACCACCGAGGTGCGCCGGCTGCTGCCCAATCTCGGCCGCCGCATGATCGGCGCCTGGGCCTTCGTCGACCACTACGGCCCCGACGACATCGCCGACGAGCCCGGCATGCAGGTCCCGCCGCATCCCCACATGGGTCTGCAGACGGTCAGCTGGCTGCACGAGGGCGAGGTGCTGCACCGCGACTCGACCGGCAGTCTGCAGACCATCCGGCCGCGCGAACTCGGCCTGATGACCTCCGGGCGCGCCATCAGCCACTCCGAGGAGAGCCCCCGGGAGCACGCCCGCCACCTGCACGGCGCACAGCTCTGGGTGGCGCTGCCGGACGCGCACCGGCACACCGACCCCCGCTTCGAGCATCACGCCGCGCTGCCCACGGCAACGGCGCCCGGGCTCACCGCCACGGTGCTCCTCGGCGACCTCGACGGCTCCACCTCGCCCGGGACGGCGTACACCCCCATCGTGGGCGCCGATCTCGCGCTCGCCCGGGGCGCCGACGTCCGGCTGCCGCTGCTGCCCGACTTCGAGTACGGCGTCCTGTCGATGTCCGGTGAGGTGCATGTGGACGGCGTCCCCGTCCTTCCCGGCTCCCTGCTCTACCTGGGCTGCGGCCGCACCGAACTGCCCCTGCGGGCCGAGTCGGACGCGGGTCTGATGCTGCTCGGCGGCGAGCCGTTCGAGGAGGAGCTCATCATGTGGTGGAACTTCGTCGGCCGCACCCAGGCCGAGATCGAACAGGCCCGCGAGGACTGGGCGACCGGCGCCCGCTTCGGCGAGGTGCACGGCTACGACGGAGCCCCGCTGCGCGCGCCGGAGCTGCCGTCCACCCCGCTCAAACCACGGGGCAGGGTGCGCTGACCTGCGGCGCCCCCGGCGCCGCCCTGCTTCGCCGGCGCGGCCGGGCAGGGAGCGAGGCGACACCCGTGCCGGCGTCCGGCACACTCGTTCCCTCTTCGGGGCTACTTCGCCAGCTGCGGGTACAGTCCCGCCAGCTCGCCGGACAGCCCGGCCTTGACCTGCCGGGAGACGTCGTCGGCCAGCACCTCGTGCGCGCCCGCCTCGATGCCGTCGAGGGCCAGTGCCGCGACGACGCGGGGGTCGGACTTGGGCGCGTCGATGCCGTCCGTCAGATCCGTGTCCACGTATCCCACGTGCAGCCCGGTGACCGCGATGCCGCGCGGCTGCAGCTCCAGGCGCAGGGAGTTGGTCTGCGACCACAGAGCCGCCTTGGAGGCGCTGTAGGAGCCGCCGAGAGCCAGCCAGGACAGCACCGAGTGCACGTTGAGCACATGGCCGCCGCCGTTGCGTTCGATCACCGGCACGAAGGCGCGGGCGACCAGCAGCGGTCCGTAGAAGTTGGTCTCGAACTCCTTGCGCACGTCGTCGAGCGGCGAGTCCAGGAAGGACGCGCCCACCGACGCGCCGGCGTTGTTGATCAGTACGGTGACATCGCCCGCCTGCGCGGCCGCCGCCGCCACCGACGCGGGGTCGGTGACCTCCAGCGCGACCGGGATCGCGTCGGGATGCGTCACCGTGCGCGGGTCGCGGGCCGTCGCGTAGACCTTGCCCGCCCCGCGGCTGTAGAGCTCCTCCACCAGGGCCTTGCCGATGCCCCGGCTGCCGCCGGTGACGAAGACGCTCGCACCCTTCACTGCAGTCATGCTTGCCTCCACTCATGAGAAACCGATCAGTTTCCCCAACCGTAAACCGATCGGTTTCCGTACGCAAGTCCGAAGGGGAGGCCGACCTCCAGCGCGAGCGGGGGCGCGGCCCTGGTCGACGCCGAGGCGCCGCGGCGAGGGCGCCGGCGGCGGCCACGAGGAGACAGGTCCGCCCGTCAGTGAGGCGCACGCCGGGGAGGCGCACGCCGGGGACGGTCTCGGCGCACAGCACGCCCGGCAGAAGGGCGCGCAGCACCCAGCTGTGCCGCCGGGGCGGTGGAAGTTCGGCGGGTGCGGCGGGCGGGGGTGCGTCGCCGTCGAGGGCGTGGGCGCGGACGGCGATGCAACGCCCGCCCGCCCGCGGCGTCGACGGCGCGGCGCGTCGCCGCCTGCCCGGTCGACGCCCAGGAAACGGCGGGGGCGCAGCCTTGGCTCACACGGGCGGGAACAGTCGAGGAGGTCACCGGCGACTGACGGCCGTCGGGCGAGACGCGTCGGACGCCGACGACTCAGCGCACGCCCGCCGCGTCGAGCAGCGAGCCCACGGTGGGCTCGACGAGGCCGGTGAGACGGTCGGCCCCGATCCCCGCACGGGCGCTGGCACCGTCGAAGACCAGGCTGAGCTGCCGGGCCAGCAGGTCCGGATCGCTCGCCCCGCCCTGTTCGGCCTCAGTCCGGAAGAAGGCCGTCAGACTGGACTTGATCCGATGCGCCACCCGGCTCGCGGGATGATCCCGGTCCTTCAGTTCGATCTGCACGGCGAGGTAGGGACAGCCCCGGAACTCGGGTCGGCCGGACTGCGATTCCACCTGCTCGAACACGTACAGGATCCGTTCGCGCGGTGAACGCCCGTCGCCCGTCGCGGGCAGCAGCGAGGCCGCGTAGGACTCGGCCTGCCGCTCCAGACTCGCCGCCAGGAGGTCGTCCTTGCTCTCGAAGAGCTGGTACATCGAGCGCTTGGACACCCCCGCCGCCTTGCACAGCGCCTCGACGCCGATGCCGACGCCCTCGCGGTAGGCGAGCGTGGCCGCCGCCTCCAGCAGCCGGTCCCGGGAGGTCGGCTTCTCCTGTGTGGTCATAGGGTGAGGTTAACCCGGTTCCGCCGGAAACGAAACCGATCGGTTTACATCTGTGGACCGGTAGGGGAGCCACTCGGACCTGCCCCTCCGCCACTTGCCGGCCACCCGCCGTCCGCCCCCGCAGCGCGGTCGCGCGCCGTGCGCAAGGGCCCGGACCGACCGACTTCCACGACCGACTTCCACGACGGCTTCGGCGACGGGCTTCGGCGACGAACGGGCCGGACGCGTCGATCGGCGCGCAAACGAGCGATCGGGTTGCTTGCTCGTTGGCTCTTCGGGTAGTGCGTTTGAATGAGCATTGCATGTGAATTGCCTCGGGCTTACTGAAAGAGACTCGTTCGTGACGCACCTCGACGGCGCCGACCACGATCAGGCGAAGGGCCCGGGCCATGGCCCCGAGGCCGTCGCCCGGGAGATCGCCGACGCCGTGGAGAGCCTGGCGGACCTGTGGGCCGTGGCGGCACAGGAGGCGGCACTGCGGCTGTCCCTGCACCAGCTGAAGGCGCTGCGCGCCGTCGCCCGGGAGCCGGGACTCAACCTCACGGCACTGGCCGAGCGGCTGGACATCGGCATGCCCACGGCCAGCCGGCTGTGCGACCGGCTCGAGGCGGCCGGCCTGCTGGAACGCGGGTCCCATCCGTTCAGCCGCCGCGAGGTGCAACTGGGCCTGACGCTGCCCGGCCGGCAGGTGCTGAACGATGTGGCCGGACGTCGCGCGCAGGCTCTGACCGCCGTGCTGGAGGGGATGGAGCCGGCCGACCGGGTCGCGTTGCGCCGCGGGTTGCGCGCCCTGCACACCGCGCGGGACGCCCCGCCGCCACGCCCTGCGGACCCGGACCGCGACTGACGGCCTGGGCGACGAACACCCCGCCGCCGACCGCGGTGGGCGGGTGCTCGGCCGCTACCGCACGACGTCCCGGCCGTTCCAGTCCAGGCAGACGACCGCGGCGTCGGCGGCGAGTTCCTTGCTGCCAAAGTGTTCGATCAGGCCGGACACGATGGCACGCGCGGCTTCGTGCGGGGGCTCCCGGCGTGTGGCGCTGAGCGTCTGGCGCAGGGCCTGCTGCCCGAAGGATCCGCCGTCCGCGTCCCGTGCGCCGTGTACGCCGCTGCTGACCACGATCAGCCGGTCGCCCGGCTCCACCTGGAAGGTCTGCTCGTCGTAGAGGGTCTCTTCGAACATGCCCAGCGGAAGCTGCGCCTCGAGTTCGATCTGCTCGACGGTGTCGCCGCGCTGGCGGTAGAGCTGGGGCGAGCCGGCGTCGACGGCGCGGACGGCGCCGGTGTTCAGGTCGAACCCCAGCAGCAGGGTCGAGGCGTACATCTTGCCGCCGTACTGGGCGAAGAGGGCCTGGTCGGCGAGGCAGGCCTGGTCCGAGAGCCCTATGCCGGCACGGCGCGCGTTGCGCAGGGCGCCGACGGCGAGGCTGGTGAGCAGAGAGGCGTCGATGCCCTGGCCCATGCCGTCGGTGACGGTGAGGGTGAGGTGGTCGGCGCCGGTCGACCAGTCGAAGTTGTCGCCGCCGATCGTGTAGGCCGGCTCCAGGTGGGCGCCGATCACGTACTCGTCGCGAGCGCAGCCCCGGCCGGGCAGCAGCTGCCACTGCATCTCGGCGGCGAGGGTCAGGCGCCGGGTGCGGCGGGCCTGCAGGTACAGGTCGGTGTCGCGGCCGGCGGTGGTGACCTCATGGGCGAAGGCGGTGGCGAAGTCGGTGAGCCGGAGCACGGTGGCCGGGTCGGTCGCGCCGCTGGGCAGGCGGACGGACAGGACGCCCAGCCGGTCGCCGCGGACGGTGAGGGGCAGGTGGACGACGTGCGTGGACGTGGAGCCGGCGGGGACCTCGACGACCGGCGTCTGGCTGATGAAGGCGCGTCCGGCGGGTCCGTCGTGGGCGGGGACCGGGTCGGCGGTGTAGGGCAGACGGGTCACCGGCTGCAGCACGCTCAGCGCGTAGTCGGCCAGGAGCAGGGTCGCGTCCTGCGCGCCGACCCGGTCGGTCAGGAGACGGCGGGCGGTGTCGATCAGTTCGTGGGGCGCGGCGGCGCGAAGCCGACTCTCCGCGGACGGAACTGGTTCAGATGTTTTCACGGCATCCACTCTCTCGCCCTGTTGTCTCCACACTATCGCCACGTGTTCCCGTCTCCGGTTGCGGGGGAACCACTGGTGGACGGGCCGGCCCGCCGGGGAGAACCCCGGATGGAGGGGCCGGCCCGCCGGGCGGGAACGGGGCTCGCGCACGCAACGCCGGCGCACCGCACCGCGGACGGGCCGGCGTGAGAGCCGTCACCGCCGCCCGCGCCAGTCGAGGCAGAGCACCAGGGCGTCGTCGTTCGGCGTGGCCTGGCCGCGGTGGCCCGTCAGCTCCCGCAGGACGGCCCGGGGGACCTCGGCGGCGGGAAGCAGCCGGGTCGACAGGATCGCGCGGGCCAGAGCGGCGTCCCCGTACGTCTCCCCGCCGGGGGAAGCGACCTCGTGGACGCCGTCGCTGACGAAGACGAGGCGGTCCCCCGGCTCGACCTGGAAGTCCTGCGCCACGTAGTCGGTCTCCTCGAACATGCCCAGCGGCAGCTGCGCCTCGAAGTCGACGCGTTGGACCGTGCCGTTGCGCAGGCGCAGGAGCTGGGGGGATCCGGCGTCCACGACCTGGGCGCGCCCGCTGGCGAGGTCGAAGTCGAACATGAGGACCGACAGATAGCAGCGGCCCCGGTAGTGGGCGTAGACCGCCTGGTCGGCGAGGGCCGCCTGGTCGGGGAGCGCGATGCCGGCCCGCCGGGCGTTGCGCAGGGCGTTGACCGCCAGGTTCGTCAGCAGGGAGGCCTCGATCCCCTCGCCCATGCCGTTGGAGACGTACAGCGTCAGCCGGTCGGCGGTCGCCGACCAGTCGAAGTTGTCGCCGAAGATCGCGTACGCGGGCTCCAGCTGGGCCCCGAGCTCGTACTCCGGCCGGGTGCAGGAACGGCCGGGAAGCAGCTGCCACTGCATCTCCGCGGCCAGGGTCAGCCGGTCCTTGCGGCGCGCCTGCAGGTAGAGGTCCGTGTCCCGTTCGGCCACGACCACCTCGTGCGCGAGCACGTCGGCGATCTCCGTCAGCTCGCCCAGGCAGCCGCGGGCGTGCTCCTCGTCGGGCACGGTCACCGACAGGACGCCCAGCCGGTCCCCTCGCACGGTCACCGGCAGGTGCACGCGCACCCGGCCTTCCGCGCGGCCCTCGAGATGGGGCCGCTGGGCGCCGAAGGCGCGGCCGGCCGGGCTGTTGTGCACCGACACCGGTTCCAGCGTGTGCGGCAGCACGGACACCGGCTGCAGCACGGTCAGACCGTAGTCGGCCATGAAGAGCTCGACCGCGTCCGCCGCGTACTCCTGGCAGAGCACGCGCCGTACCGCGTCGAGCAACTCGTGGGGCGCCGCCGTACGCAGAGCGCGCTCGGCGGTCACGAATCTGTTCACGGTTGTCAATGAGCCAATCTTTCGTCGAACGTAAGCGGGTCCTGAGGGCGGCGCCGAGCCGTCGCGTCGGCCGGGCCCGTGATCCGGTCCATCTCCGGCCGGTTCACCGGCCTAGTACGCTGGCGGTCATCCCGGTGCCTGCGAGAGTGTGACTGTGACTTCCTTCCGCCCCCGCCCTGAGCCAGACGAGGTCGCCCGTGTGACCTCCACGGCCGCGGAGTTGCTGGAAGTGCTGTGGGGCCGGGCCACGACGGCGCCCGTGTCGGCGTCGCAGCTGCGCGTGCTGCTCGTCCTCGAACATCGCGAAGGCGTCAGTCTGCGCGCGCTCACCGACGCTCTCGCCTCCACGCCGCCGTCGACCAGTCGACTGTGCGACCGCCTGCAGGCGGCCGGCTTCGTCGAGCGCGGGACGAGCCCGGCGGACCGGCGCGAGGTGCGCCTGCACATCAGCAGCCAGGGCCGCGCGTTCCTCGCCGATCTGCGCGCGCGCCGCGAGGCGGCGCTGCAGGCGGTGCTGGAACAGATGCCCGCCGCCCAGCGAACCGCGCTCCTGCAGGGGCTCGAGGCGTTCTGCGACGCCGCGGCCGCGCAGATACACGACGACGCCCAGGGCGCCGGGAGCCGGACCGCCTGAGCGACGGGTCGTCGACGCCTCACCTGCCGACCGCCGTTCGACGTCGGCGTTCAGCGAACGGAGCGGCCTCCGCCCACTGGACCATCCGGATCCTTCCCCCTGCACGTCCGACCTCCACTTTCTTGCCTCACGGCTACAGTTGTCAAACGACAACTGTCCGCCGGGACCGCTCTGCCGTTGGAAACCGGTTACCCCCTGAGGCGGCGACCTTCGCACCGGGGGCAAAATCTCCGCCGCGACGCGCTGCGGAGCGGGCCACCGGCACTCGCCCGGAACCGTCCGCGGTGCATGGCCACCACGGGCGGGTGGCTGCCGCCGCGTCATACCGTTCGCCTCTCGGTGGGCGATTGCTCGGCAAGGCCGTACGGGCCCGATGAGCCGCCGCCGACCGACCGGCCGTACTACCCCGCTGTACGCGGCCTGCGTGGGTGATTGTGGAACTCGGCGTCCCCTCTGCACCCAGGTCGGACACGCCGGCCCGCTCAAGCCCTGCAACTGGACGTGAACGACGTCGCCGGGTCCTGCTCCGACGACAACCGGCACGCTGAACGTCGAGGTGGGCATCACGCACCAGGACCGACCGGCGCCCCGGCCCCTCCTCCCGCCGGGCCACGGGATAGTAGCCATGTAATGTGTTTCGCATGAGCGAGAGCAGGGGTTCCGAACGGGTCACGCCCGGTTATCTGGTGTGGCGCCTGTCCACGAAGTGGCGGGTGGCCGTCGACCGCGCGGTCGCCCCCCTGGGACTCACCCACGCGCAGTACTCGCTGGTCGCGTCCCTGTACGGCATGCAGCGCGACGGGGAACGTCCCAGCCAGCGCCGGCTCGCCGACCACACCGGCCTGGAGCCGCTCTACGTCTCCAAGCTCGCGCGCGCCCTGGAGGCCGCGGCGCTGATCGAGCGCACCCGGGATCCGCGCGATCCCCGGGCGGTCCAACTCGCCCTCACCGAGCGGGGACAGGACGTCACCCGGCGAGCCGTCACGGTCGTCCAGGGGCTGCTGGAACAGCTGCTGGAACCCCTGGGGGGCCTGGACAGCGCTCGCACCCGCACGCTCACCGGCGAGCTGACGGCCCTGCTCGACGCGCCTCTCGACGCCCCCCTCGACCTCACCGCCGAGACGACGGCGGAGAACGCCTGACCAGGCGGCCCTTCACCGGCCCGTCCCCGGCTCTGCGGGGCGGCCCGCCACCGAGCTCTCGTCCACCCTTAGGTGCTGGAATATTCAACCAACCCTTCCGGTTGTGAGCGCCGAAGGAGGTCACCAGTGGACACGACCTACGAGACGACGACCGACGCCACCGCGTACTACGCCCACGGAACGCCGGCCGAGCGGTGGGAGCGGGCACAGCTGTTCTTCGGCGCGAAGGAGTACGCCGCCGCAGCGCGGGTGCTCGTCGCAGTGGTCGAGGAGGAGCCGGAGCAGACCGGACCGCGGCTGCTGCTGGCCCGCGCCTACTACCACTCGGCCCAACTGCGCCGCGCCGAGGCCGAGTTGCGGACGATCGTCGAGCGCGACCCGGTGGAGCACTACGCCCGGCTGATGCTGGGCCGCACCCTGGAGCGACAGGGGCGGCACGAGGAGGCGGGACCGCATCTGCGACTGGCCGCCGCGCTGAACGGGGACTTCCCGCAGGACTGACCCCGCGGGCCGGTCTTCGGACGCGGCAGATCATGCCGGTGATCCCGCCGGCCTGCCGGCCCGGGCGATACGGGTGACGCGGGTGATGCGGGCGGCTGCCGCGGGCGGCTGTGGTCCAGGGGTGACCGGCGAGGTCGGCGCCCCTGGACCGGGACGCGCTCAGGCCGTGCGGCGGCGCCGGTGCGCGATCTCGCCCAGGACGACGTCCACCACGATGAACCCCGCGAGCGGGATCCCCAGCAGCGGCACGAAGTAGCCGACCACGGCGACCGCCGCCATCAGCGGGACGAGGACGTACGGCGGGACCTTGGCCCAGGCCCCCCGCGGGACGGGCCGGCCGAAGGCGGAGCCGCGGCCGCGCCGCCACCACATCAGGTAGCCCAGCACGATCAGCAGGATCAGGCCGAGCGCGAGCAGCATCAGCGCTATCTGGTTGACCAGTCCGAACAGGACGCCGGTGTGCAGATCGATGCCCCAGCGGGTCAGCTTGGCGAGCAGCGGATGGTCGGCGAACCGCAGGACGTCGGTGACCTCGCCGGTGTTCGGGTCGACCGCGACGGCGTCCTGCTTCTCGGGCCAGCTGCGCTGCACCTGCCTGACCACGTACGCGGAGGACGCGTCCGCGGGCGGGACGATCTCGACCGGGTCGCCCAGTCCCTCGGCTCGCGCGGCGGCCAGGACCCTGTCGAGGCCGACGCCGTGCTCGGCGTCGCCGCCGCTGCCGGACGCGCTGCCGTGACCGGCGTGGTCGCCGCCGCTCGCGGCCGACGAGACCGACGGGGTGGACTGGCCGAGGGAGGTGCGCAGTTCGTCGATGTTGGCGCCCGCGTACGTCGACCAGGTCAGTCCGGTCGCGGACAGGAAGAGGAAGCCGACCGCCGCCCAGGCGCCGACCGTGCCGTGCAGGCCCAGCGTGCGGCGCCGTCCGCTCGTGCCGCGGACCGTGCGCAGGGCGCGGCGGCGGGAGAACCACAGCGCGAGGCCGCCGGCCGCGATCACCCACAGCCAGCTCGCGGCGAACTCGCTGTACAGGCGGCCGTTCTCACCGAGGTGCAGGTCCCGGTGGAACTCGTCGATCCAGGTGCGCAGCGGCAGAGCGCCGGTCGAGCCGTACTGTTCCAGGGCGCCGCGCACCTGGCCCGTGTAGGGGTCGACGAACACGGCCAGGGTGTGGGTGGCGCCGACTCCCTCGACGCCCGAGAGCATCACGCGGGTGGTGGCGTCGTCCTCGGGCGAGGGGCGCACGGCCGAGACGGCGCCCTCCGGGTGGGCCTTGCGGGCGGCGTCCACCTGTCGGGATATCGGCAGCTTCGTGTCGCCGACGGGCACGGTCATCTCGTGGGCGTACACGACCCTCTCGGCCTGGAACGCGCCGGCGTACAGGAAGCCGGTGACGGCGGCGATCAGCAGGAAGGGTGCGACGAACACTCCGGCGTAGAAGTGCAGGCGCAGCACCAGTGGACGCAACGGGGCCCATGGGCCCGGGGACTTGGGGGTGGGGGCCGCCGGCTGCGGGGCCTGGTCCGACGGGGGTCCCCCCGCGTCGGCCGAGCCGGGAGCGGGGGACGTCGAGGGAACGGTGGACATCGGCGGGCTTCTCCGGGGTCGAGGGAGCAGGGGTGAAGCGAGCGGAACGCGGGGAGCGCCGGCGGGGAGGGGCTGAGAGCGGTCCGTGCAGGGCTGTCGAAGCGGTTCTGCCGCCGTGACGTCCCAGTAGTCGGAAGGGAACCCGTCCGGGTTCCCGCCGCTGCGAGTGACCTGCGTCACCGACTGTCCGGCCGTGGCATGCTGGCCGGATGGCATCTCCCAGTCCCCGCGCCCCGCTTGCCGAACGGGTCGAGGAACTCCTCGCGCCCGGCGGCCCCTTGCCCATCGTCGCGGCCGGCGACCCGGTCCTGCGGTCCGGCACGGCACGCTACGACGGCGAGCTCGGACCGGCGCTTCTGGCCCGGTTCGTCGAGGCCCTGCGCGTCACCATGCTCGCGGCGCCCGGTGTCGGCCTCGCCGCTCCGCAGGTCGGGGTGGAGCTGCGGATCGCGGTGATCGAGGATCCCGCGCCGGTGCCGGACGAGGTGCGGCTGGCCCGCGGCCGGGTGCCCCAGCCGTTCCGGGTTCTGGTCAACCCGGCGTACGAGCAGGTCGGTTCGGGCCGTGCCGCGTTCTTCGAGGGCTGCCTGAGCGTGCCGGGCTACCAGGCGGTGGTGGCCCGGCCCGCGCAGATCCGGCTGACCGGCGAGGACGAGCACGGCCGGCCGCTGGACGAGGTGTTCACCGGCTGGCCCGCCCGCATCGTCCAGCACGAGACGGACCATCTCGACGGCCTGCTCTACCTCGACCGGGCCGAACTGCGCTCGCTCTCGTCCCAGCAGACGGCGCTGGAGCGCTGGGCCCAGCCGACGCCGGCGGAGGCGGCGAGCGCCCTGGACTTCGACCTGCCGTAGGCGGTCCGCTTTCCCGTGCGCTCGCCCGCCCCGGGCCGAAGGCCGCGGCACGGTCGCGCCGGAAGGCAGGCCCCGCCGCAGGCCCGCCCCCGTCCGTCACCCGTGGCCCGTCCACGGATCACCACGAATCACCGCGGATCACCCGTGCATCAGTTGTCCCGGAACGCCTCCAGCAGGCGGAGCCACACCTCGCTGATCGTCGGGTAGGACGGGACCGCGTGCCAGAGGCGGGCGATCGGGACCTGGCCGACGACGGCGACGGTCGCGGAGTGGATCAGCTCCCCGACGCCCGGGCCGACGAAGGTGACGCCGCGCACGATCTCCTGCTCCACGTCGACGACCATCCGGGCGCGGCCCTTGTAGCCCTCGGCGTACAGGCCGGCGCCGGCCACCGACGACATGTCGACGTCGACGGCGCGCACCCGGTGTCCGGCCGCTTCCGCCTCCGCCAGGGAGAGCCCGACGGAGGCCGCTTCCGGGTCGGTGAAGACGACCTGCGGGACGCACTCGTGGTCGGCCGTGGCGGCGTGGGCGCTCCACGCCTGCGTGTCCGTCAGGGGCGTTCCGGCGGCGCGGGCGGCGATGGCCGCGCCGGCGACCCGTGCCTGGTATTTGCCCTGGTGGGTGAGGAGGGCGCGGTGGTTGACGTCGCCGACCGCGTAGAGCCAGTCGGTGCCGTCGACGCGCAGGCTGTCGTCGACGGCGAGCCACGAGCCGGGCTCCAGGCCGACCGTCTCCAGGCCGATGTCGTCGGTGCGCGGTGCGCGGCCGACGGCGAAGAGGATCTCGTCGGCCTCGATGTGCTCGCCGGTGTCGGTGACGACCGTGACGACGCCGTCCGTGCGCGTCACGGACGTCACCGAGGTGCCGGTGCGCACGTCCGCGCCGGCCTCGGTGAGCGCCTCGGCGACCAGTTCGCCCGCGAACGGCTCCATCCGGTCGAGCAGCCCCTTGCCCCGCACGAGCACGGTGACCTGCGAGCCGAGGGCCTGCCAGGCGGTGGCCATCTCGGTGGCGACGACTCCCCCGCCGACCACGACGAGCCGGCCGGGCGCGGTGCGGGCGCTGGTGGCCTCGCGGCTCGTCCAGGGCCGCACCTCGGCGAGGCCGGGCAGTCGGGGCAGCGCGGCGCGGGTGCCGGTGGCGACGACGACCGCGTGGCGGGCCGTGAGCACGCGGTCGCCCACGCTGACCGTGCGTGGGCCGGTCAGTCTGCCCTGGCCGCGGTAGAGGTCGGCGCCGATGCTCTCGAGCCAGTCGACCTGGCCGTCGTCCGTCCAGTCGCCGGTGTACCAGTCGCGGCGGGCGAGGACCGCCGCGGTGTCCAGGGGGCCCTGCACGGACTGGCGCAGTCCGGGCAGGCGGCGGGCGTCGGCGCGGGCGATGACCGGGCGCAGCAGGGCCTTGCTGGGCATACAGGCCCAGTACGAGCACTCGCCGCCGACCAGTTCGCTCTCCACGACCGCGGTGGTGAGGCCGGCCGCGCGCGTGCGGTCGGCGACGTTCTCCCCCACGGGTCCGGCCCCGAGCACAACCACGTCGTACAGGTTGGTTTCCGTATCCGTCATGGGGTCAGTCTGGTGGGTGGTGTGCGGGGTGGCCACACGGGTAGGGGCGCGGAATACGCGACCGGCCGGCCGCGTTGCCGCGAACGGCTCATCCCTGTCAGGAAGCACCTGGCAGGAGGCGCCGGGAAGAGGGATTCAGGCCATGAGCAGCACCGTGGAGCTCACCAAGGAGAACTTCGACCAGACGGTCACCGAGAACGAGTTCGTCCTGATCGACTTCTGGGCGTCCTGGTGCGGGCCGTGCCGTCAGTTCGCGCCGGTCTACGACAAGGCCGCCGAGGAGAACCCGGATCTGGTGTTCGGCAAGGTGGACACCGAGGCGCAGCCCGAGCTGGCCGCCGCCTTCGGCATCCAGTCGATCCCGACGCTGATGATCGTGCGGGACCGGGTCGCCGTGTTCGCCCAGCCGGGCGCGTTGCCCGAGGCCGCCCTCACGGACGTCATCGGGCAGGCGCGCGAGCTGGACATGGACGAGGTCCGCAGGTCGATCGAGGAGCAGCAGGCCAAGGGCGAGGTCGACGACTCCCCGGCCGCCAAGGCCGAGTGAGCCCCGCGGCGGGCTCGCGCGCGGACACCTCGCCGACCGGACCGGGTGGACCATGGCGCTGATCCGCCGGGCCGGCGGATCAGCGCCTGGGCCGTCGGTCCCGGGGCCGGGTCAGCCGGCCGTCCACTTCAGGACTCAGGCGCGGACCGATTGCCGACGTCGGGATCCCCGGACGACGGCTCGAACCTCTGTGCCCTAGAAGGGGTACGGCGCCACGTCGCCCCGCACCGTCGTCCAGCGCACGTCGGTGAAGGCCTCCAGGTTGGCCTCGCCGCCGAAGCGGGCGCCGGTGCCGGAGGCGGCCACCCCGCCGAAGGGCGCCACGGCCTCGTCGTTGACGGTCTGGTCGTTGATGTGGACGATGCCGGTCGGCACGCGCTCGGCCAGGTCGAGGCCGCGGGCGGCGTCGCGGGTGACGATGCCGAGCGAGAGGCCGTAGGAGCTGCGCGCGGCGAGCGCGGCCGCCTCGTCGGCGGTGGTGAAGGAGCGGACCGGGGCGACCGGGCCGAAGACCTCCTCCGCGTAGGCGGGGGTGTCGTCGTCGACCCCGACGAGCACGGTCGGGCGGTAGAAGCGGCCGTCGTGCGTGCCGCCGGCCGCGAGCTTCGCGCCGGCGCCCGTGCTGGCCTGCACCAGACCGTGCACCTTGGCCAGTTGGCCGTCGTCGATGAGCGGTCCGAGGTGGACCTGTTCGCGGTGCGGGTCGCCCACGGCGAGCGCGTCGGCCTTGGCCGCGAGGCGCTCGACATACTCCCCGTAGAGGGAGGCGTGCACCAGGTGGCGGCCGGTGGTCATGCAGATCTGGCCCTGGTGGAAGAACGAGCCCCAGGCGGCGGTGGAGATCACCGCGTCGAGGTCGGCGTCCTCCAGGACGATCAGGGCGGAGTTGCCGCCGAGTTCCAGGTGGGCGCGCTTGAGATGGCGTCCGGCGGCCTCGCCGACCGCGCGGCCGGCCGCGGTGGATCCGGTGAAGGAGATCACCGGCACGCGCGGATCGGCGACCAGGGCCGCGCCGGTCTCGGCGCCGCCCGGCAGGACGTGCAGCAGGCCGTCCGGCAGGCCCGCCTCGGCGAAGACGGCGGCCAGCGACAGTCCACCGCACACCGCGGTGCGCGGGTCCGGCTTGAGGACGACCGCGTTGCCGAGCGCGAGAGCGGGCGCGACGGAGCGGATCGACAGGATCAGCGGGGCGTTGAACGGGGAGATGACGCCCACCACGCCGACGGGGACGCGCCGGGTGTAGGAGAGCCGGGGCGCCTCGCTGGGCAGGACCTGCCCGGCCGGACGGGAGGTGAGTGCGGCGGCCTCGTAGCACTCCTGGGCGGCGACGTGCAGCTCGAAGTCGGCCTTGCCGGGCACCGAGCCGGACTCCCGGACGATCCACTCCCGCAGTTCCTCCGCGTGCGCGGCGAAGAGGTCGCCCGCCTTGCGCAGCACGGCGGCGCGCGCGAAGTGCGGAAGGCGGGCCCACTCGGCCTGGGCGGCGTGGGCGGCCTCGGCGGCTGGAGCGACGTCGGCGCCACCGGCCGCCACGACCGTGCCCAGCGGATCGCCGGTGGCGGGCTCGATGACGGTGTACCGGGGGCCCGACAGGGGGCGGGGCTGCGAGGTGCGGGGGTCGAGCAACGGCATGAGGGCTCTCCGATCGGTGACCCGCGGGACTCGCCGCTCTCACGGGGTGGAGGAGACGTTCCGTGTCGGTGGCCGCCGGTCCGGCGGCGGCATGGCGGGATGCGGTGGTCCGGCCCAGCCGGGCGCGCTGCATCCGATGAGCGAACGCATCCCCGTCTGGTTGAGCACGCAATATCTTAGTCACGTCGTAGGAGAATCGGACCGCCCGGCGCGCCCGTCCCGTGGCCGACCCGGGACACCCCGGCGCGCCCGTCCCGTGGCCGGCCCGGGGCACCTGTCGCGGGGCCGACCCGGGACACCCGTCGCGGGGCCGACCCGGGGCACCCTCGGCGCGTGGCCGACCCGGGACACCCCGGCGCGCCCGTCCCGTGGCCGGCCCGGGGCACCG